>JBBIKO010000162.1:1521-5101 GCA_037445415.1 Bacteroidota bacterium | reverse complement strand
AACAAAAGTACCAACGTAAGCAATACCTTCAAAATCGTAAAAAGTTTTATCAGGAACATTTATAAGCCACTGATAAAATATCCTGTGCGAAAACTCTGTTGGTAAAAAAATACTTTTTATATCGGAATGATAAGTAAATAAACCAACAGGACTACTAGTTCGTTCGATATGTGAATCTGTTAATGATACAATTAAATAGTATATTATAACAGGAATAATGCTAATAGCTAAAGTTTTTAAAAGAAGTTGTTTCCCTGTTTCTTTCCAGTGAAATATAATATATATAAGGCAACCAGAAACGAAAAGACTAAAAGCTATAAAACCTAAATAAGAATGAATAAAAAAAGTTAAAAGTATAAGAAAAAATATTGCTAAATATGTTGTAATTTTCCGACTTTTGAAAAATTTTATTTTAAAATACCAAATTCCAGGTATTACCCATAAATATGAAAGACTATAATGCCCCCAAAATCTATAAAATTGTGGAGAAAGGATTATTATAGATAATGCTGCTAACAACGAAAACCATTTGTTTATATTATATTCAATAAAAATTAAGTATATTAAAACAAAAGCAATTATTACAGAAATAAATATAAAGAAATTTAAAAAACCTATACTATAATTGCTGATATCAGGGAATATTAAGCCTATTGTTTTAAATAATAAAGTAAATAAAGGTTGACTATCTAAAAAAACAAAATTTTCGCCGTAAGGATAATTAACAGCATGGGTATGAATAAAAGAGCTATCATTTTTAATTTGATATGCATAAGTAAAATAATTTTTTAAACCATCTCCATCTGAACAAATTAAATACTGATTGGGCTTAAAAAAAGCACGGCTGAAAAAAATTATTAGGTAAATAAACAATATTAAAACACTTACGTAAATTGGTAAAGCTGAGCTTTTAATAAATTTCATAAATATTTTGATTTTTTATGTAATGCACACAATGATTTGAAAAACATGGCATTGAAAAATTAGTTGTTGATTCTTTCTGACTTGTTTTCAAAATTATTTTATCGTTTATTTGTAAATGCAATATTAGCAAAATAAAACATATTATTTTCTTCAAATTGTAGCATAATAAAAGTATTACGTATATATAAAATATATCTTAATCAAAAATAGCATTTAAAACAATCATCAAAGGGCGAAAGTATTGATTCCCTGTTGAAATCCTATCCGCATTTTGAGTAGCCGCAGTTTTGACAAGTTAAGCAACCTTCTTTATAAATTAAAGCGTCTTGTCCGCAATTGGTACATACAGCACCTTTTTTAGGTTTTGCTCCATCGGGGATGTATTTTTTCAATGCTCTTTCGACACCGGCTTTCCAAGTATTTATTGTATCGCTATCGAGTTGTAAGGAAGAAACTAAATTTATAACATCAGTTATGGGCATGCCATATCGTAAAACTCCAGAAATTAATTTTGCATAATTCCAGTATTCTTTATCGAATAATCTCGATAACCCTTCCATGGTTGTTTTATAACCGTGTTTGTCTATATACTGAAAATCGTAACGAGTATTGCCATTTTCGTCTTTTTGTTTAATGATAAATCCTTTTTTAATTGTTTTTGGTATCACAAGAGCATCTTCTTCTTCAATACCAGTAAATATTTCATAAGGCTTACCGTCTAACAAACCTATGAATGCTATCCATTTTTCATTGTTGTTCTGAAATCTAACGACATCAGCTTCGAGAGTCTTTGGACGCTTTTTCACCTCAAATGGTAGCATTTCTGGAGCTGTATTTTTCTTCTTATCGTTCGATATAAGCACTCCCGAACGACTCCCTTCTCTATAAACAGTTATCCCTTTACAACCGCTTTCCCATCCTGTTTCATAAACTTTTGCCACTATTTCTTCTGTGGCGTCTTCAGGTAAATTAACTGTTACACTTATAGAATGGTCAACCCATTTTTGAATTTCACCTTGCATTTTAACTTTTGCAACCCAGTCTACATCATTTGCCGTTGCTTTGTAATAAGGCGATTTTTTTATTAATTCTTCAAGTTGTTCGTCTGAATATTGATAAACTTCATTTAAATCGTAGGAATTTTGTTCTAACCATGTAATAAATTTATGGTGAAATACAACATATTCTTCCCAAGAATCGCCTGTTTCGTCAACAAAAGAAACTTTAACATTTTTATCGTTCGGATTTACTTTTCTTCTTCGTTTATAAACAGGTCTGAAAACAGGTTCTATGCCTGAAGTAGTTTGGGTTAAAATACTTGTTGAACCAGTGGGAGCGATAGTTAGCAGTGAAATATTCCTTCTTCCGTAGCGAACCATTTCTTTGTACATTTCCTGGTCGGCTTCTTTTAAGCGATTTATAAAAGGATTTTTTTCTTCTCTTTTAGCATCGTATATTGGGAAAGGTCCTCTTTCTTTTGCTGTTTTTACTGATGCTCTATAAACTTCAATAGCAAGAGTGCGATGAACTTTTGTAGAAAAATCTATTGCTTCTTCACTACCATTACGTAGTCCTAAAGCTGCAAGCATATCTCCTTCGGCTGTAATACCTATTCCTGTTCTTCTGCCTTGTATTGCTTTTATTCTGATTTTTTCCCATAGTCTTCGTTCTGATTGTTTTACTTCGTCCAATTCGGGGTCACTATCTATTTTATTTAAAATTGCATCTATTTTTTCAAGCTCTAAGTCTATTATATCATCCATTATGCGTTGGGCGTAATGTGCATGTTTTTTAAACAAATCGAAATCGAAAAAGGCATTTTTTGTAAATGGATTAACTACATAACTATATAAGTTTATTGCTAATAATCGGCAACTATCGTAAGGACAAAGAGGAATTTCTCCGCATGGATTGGTTGCAACTGTTTTAAAACCTAAATCGGCATAGCTATCTGCAACAGATTCGCGTATAATAGTATCCCAGAATAAAATGCCTGGTTCGGCAGACTTCCATGCATTATGTATAATCTTTTTCCATAATTTTGCTGCATCTATTTCTTTTTTAAATTTGGGATTAGGGGTATCTATTGGGTATTGTTGAACAAAGGGAAGTCCATTCATTGCTGCATGCATAAACTCGTCATTAATCTTAACAGAAATGTTTGCTCCTGTTACTTTTCCTTGCTCAAGTTTTGCATCAATAAAACTTTCTGAGTCGGGATGTTTAATAGAAACAGTAAGCATTAATGCTCCTCTTCGTCCATCTTGTGCAACTTCGCGTGTACTATTGCTGTATCGTTCCATAAATGGTACAAGCCCGGTTGAGGAAAGGGCGCTGTTTAATACAGGGCTGCCTGCTGGTCTGATGTGGCTTAAATCGTGTCCAACGCCGCCACGTCTTTTCATAAGTTGTACTTGTTCTTCGTCTATTTTCATTATTCCGCCATAAGAGTCGCTGTTGCCCTCTAAACCAATAACAAAACAATTTGACAATGAAGCAATTTGAAAATTATTGCCTATTCCAGACATAGGGCTCCCTTGAGGAACTATGTATTTAAAATCTTTTAAAAGTTCGTATATTTCTTGGGTTGACATTGGATTAGGATATTTTTTTTCGATACGTGCAATTTCTTTGGCAATGCGCCAATGCATGTCAT
>JBBIKO010000162.1:0-1486 GCA_037445415.1 Bacteroidota bacterium | reverse complement strand
AACGCATACTTTGGCTGCAAGTTCGTCACCTTTAAAATAGTTGAGCGCACCCTGATATGCTTCTTCAAAAGAATAAATTCTTTGTTCCTCACTTTGAACGACTTCCACGTTTTTCATAGCTTTTTGTTCAACCAATGTTTCCATTTTTAAAACTTAATTATTACAATTTCAGTTAAATAAATTATTGTTTTTAGTTGAGCAAATTATATCATTTCATCAATTTTTGCTAATTAAGTTTTTAACAAGATTATTAACAATATAAATTTTTAATTCCGGATTTCTCTGATTTTTAAATAGATTTAATTTTGCATATACAAATATAATATTTTGCATATAATTGCATATCTTATACTTAACAATTTATTAACATAAGTATGTTTATAAAAAATATAATTTTCAAAGTTATGGCATAATACTGATTTCGAAGTACTTCCATAATTTATCATCAGGAACAGGAGCTTCTATTATTATGTTATCTTTGCTTACAGGGTGTTCGAATATTATTTTTCTTGCATGTAATGATATGCTTTTGTCGGTATTTGGTCGTTGAAAGCCATATTTTAAATCACCTTTAATAGGGCAATGAATATATGCAAGCTGACAGCGTATTTGATGGTGTCTGCCTGTTTCAAGTTCTATTTGCCACAAAAAATATCTATCCGATTTAGCAATAATCTCATAATTCAACGAAGCCAATTTAGCATTTGACGATTTAGTAAAAGTAACATACGATTTATTGAGCAATTCGTTTCTGATAATGTAATGTTCTAATTTACCTTTTCTTTGTTCTGGAATATTAGCTGATATTGCCCAATATATTTTTTTTATTTTACGCTCTTGTTGCATTTGGTTTAATCTTTTTAATGCTTTACTCGTTTTTGCAAATAAAACAACTCCGCTTACGGGTCTATCTATCCTATGAACTACTCCTAAAAAAATATTTCCAACTTTATTTGTTTTCTGACGTATGTAATCTTTTAAGAAATCTTCTAACGACGGATTGTTAGCTTTATCTCTTTGAATAAGTAAACCAGGTTCTTTATTATATAACAATATGTGATTATCTTCGAACAATATTTTGTTTTCAAAAATCATTTTTGATTTTCTTTATACGATAAAAATTTTTCTTCGTCAATAACACCTATAATTTTCAATTTTTTGTAAAATTTTCCATACGATAGTAATTTAAGAATAATAATAGCTATAGTAGTTCGAGAAATGAATATTATCCAAAAATTACCTCCAACGATTGCAAAAAGTAAAGAATCTTCTATAATTGCGTGTGCCAATACTAAAAATATTGTTATTAAAACTGCGTCTTTATGATTTACTGAACCTTTTTTTGCGAATTGAAGCAAAATTCCTGAACCGTATATTATTCCTAAAAAGAATCCAACTAACCAAGGGACAACACCACCAGTCGAAAGGCCAAAAAATGAACCTATCGAATTAACATAGGGTTTTATTTTATGAGTAAAAGCCCAAT
>JBBIKO010000161.1:0-5112 GCA_037445415.1 Bacteroidota bacterium | reverse complement strand
AATTGGAATATGTTTCGACTTTCAATTATATGAAGAAATACCTCACGATATTCAAGATATAAAAATGGATGTAATTGTAAGCGAACAAAAAGTTTTTAATAAGTAATAATCAAGTTGAAAAAGTATAAGGGAAATTACAACCACCTTTTGAACAAGGACGAATAATAATAATTCTTGCTTTCTGTTCTTTTCCAGCAGTAATTTTTATTTTTAATTTTCTTTCCCATGTCCCCGTTTCAACTTCTTTCCAATCTGTTGCACTTAATATCTTTTGTATTCTTTATATCAATGTTGCAATTTCTATGAGTATTTACGATTCTAACTTTTATTACTAACTCATCATTTTTTTTATACTTTGGCTTTTCTTTACCCTCAATTATTATAGAAGGTTCGCATGCTTTAGTTACAATGTTTGCAAATAAAAATAAAAATACGAAAGAAGCTAATCTTTTCATATTACAAAACAATTATTTTATACGAATAAACTCTTGAATTAATTTCAATATTTACAAAATATATGCCAGCTGGTAATTTATAATCATTTGGATACCAGAAAAATATATGATCGCCATCAGAATAAACTTTTTGTGGATATTTATGAACTAAAACTCCACTATTATCAGAAATTGTAACATTCAATAAAGATGGTTGTTTTAATTTAACTCTTATTTGAGCTACATTTTTAACAGGATTTGGCATAATTTCTATTTTTTCCAACACTGTCAAATCTTCTATGTTAGCTTGCCCAAAAGTTCTTATGAAAATATCTTTATATACTGAATAACTTTGTCCATCGTATGTATAATTGTAATTAGCAGGGCTTTGAGTTTCTGATGTTCCTTTCATAAAAGTAAAAGATGTCCATGGCCCATCAGGAATAGATGGTTGTAATGAGTTTTCTTCTGTATATTCTATAAAAATTTTATATTGACCATCAGGTTGCAAATCTCCATTTTTATCTTTTCCATCCCAAATTACAGTATGAGTATTATGCGACGTTAAAGATGGTCCAGTTATGGCATCTACTACATTTCCCCCACTCATTTGATTCCATTTAACTAAATGTAACTTGTAAGTTGAAGCGGCTAATCGTATTGTTTTTTTAAAAACATTATTCTGGTCTGTTATCCATATTGCTAAACAATGTTTTGGTGAATAAGCTCCTCCATATGTTTGAGTTGTTACTGAAAATATCATAGCTGTATCAGTCGCTTTAATTGACAAGACTTCTGGTTTTAATTTACCAAAAATTTGATCATCAAACGCCACAATAAAAGGCATTTTTTCATATCACATTTTTTAAAAAAGGTTAAACGTTGTTGGTATATTAAATGAAATTCTAATATTCTTTGGAACAAAAGAAGTAGTTGTTTCTGTAACAACAGTATGAGGCAAAATACCTACTGAATTAGATAAAAATATTTGAAAAACATGACGAGGACCAGTTTTAAGTTGAATTCCAGTAGATATAAGATGCGTTTGAACATCAGTAGATATTACAAAATTCTTAGGCAAGTATATATATTCCGTTGCAAAATATAATTTCTGATTTAGTTTTATGTTGAAAATTGTTCCTATCGCAAAAATATCATTTTTATCTTTTTTTGTTAATACCATATTTTTATGAACATGAGAAAAAAATAGTTGTATTGCCATATTATTTATCTGCCTGCTAAACATTATTTGATTGTAGTATGCAACACGCTGCCATAAAAATTGCTGCTCATTAGGTACAGTTAATTTATTATTGGAAAAATTTACAGACATATAAACTGCAGATTCAAATGGAATTTTATTAGATTGTTTGGTAAATTGATACTTTAAGCAACCATCGTATAATTTTTGCTGACTTGTAGTCCCAATTCCAATTGTAATGTTTTTCAAAATACCAAAATCGGCACCAAATCTTGAATTTGCCTGATATAAACCAAACGAACCTTCAACTCCTGTACCTAATGTACCCATTCTATGAGCAAGGTATAATTTCATTTCACCCATTCTTAGAACCGAAGTTGTAGGTAAGTTATAAACAATTATTGTAGGAAAAACTTTATCAATTTTAGAAACTTCATTGGTACCAATTGTATTATCAATAGGAAAATCTTCTTGTGAGCTCGATAAATTATAAAAACAAACAATTAAAACAACTAGTAAAAATTTTTTCATACATCAATTTTTAAGGTGCCGGGTTTAATACCCACTTTCTTAATTGAATATTTTTACAAGTATCTAATATTACTCCCTGATGATCATTATTTTTTACATAATCGTATAATTTTGTTCCTGTATTTCGTATATAAGAAATTGTATTTTCATAGTTATCAAGATTGCATCCTGGAACCATTTCATTCATATGACAATAAACACAATCGTTATCGAAAAATTGCTTAATGTGCTTTGAATAGGTAATATATAATGTGTCGCAAGTTTGATTATTATTTAAATTGAAAAATTCTTCTTGATTTTCGCTCTTACAAGAAAATAACAACAATAAAATTATTAAGTTCCTCATTACTTAAATATATTTATGGGGTAATGTTAGTTTTTCTGATAAAAGATTTTTCATTAGTCTCAAAAAATTATTGACTAAATACGAATTGTATGATGTTAGCTCCCATTTGCAGTGCTTCAATGTGTTTTTCAATAGGGTCATTATGCACATCAGGATCTTCCCAACCATCACCCAGATCTGTTTCGTAAGAAAAATAACATACAAGTCTTCCCTCGTATATTATACCAAAACCTTGCGGCGGCTTGCCATCGTGTTCGTGAATTTTGGGTAACCCCTTTGGAAATTTAAATTTTTGGTGATAAATAGGATGAGAAAACGGCAATTCAACGAAATTAAGTTCTGAAAACACTTTTTTCATTTCTCTTAGAGCATATTCTTTTAAACCATAATTATCGTCGATATGTAAAAAACCTCCGCCAATAAGATAATTTCTTAAATTCATAACATCTTGTGGTGTAAAAACTACATTACCATGTCCTGTCATGTGAACAAAAGGATAATTAAAAATATCGGGGCTTCCAACCTCTACAGTAGCAGGTTCGGGATGAATGTTTGTTCCAAGTTCTTTATTACAAAACTTAATTAAATTAGGTAAAGATGTTGGATTTGCATACCAGTCGCCACCTCCACTATATTTTAATAATGCAATTTTAACAGATGTTTGGGCTACAACATTTCCAAAAATTAATGTTAATATAATTACCTGTTTCATTCTTTTACAACGAAAATTTTGGGATTCGACTTTTCAATATCGTTTTCTAACCAAATAAAATACATTCCGCTTTTAAGTTTATCTATTGACAAAAAAGTTTGCATTTTGGTTGCATCGAGTGGATAAATTAATACTTCCTGACCTAAAATTGTTGATATTTTTAAAATAGAGTTTTTTTCTATCGAATAATTTATTTGTAAAAAATCTGAAGTAGGATTAGGACAAAAAGAAAAATAAAGTTTCGAACTACTTAAATTTTGCAAGTGTGTTGAATTTTGAACAACCTGAATAAGCATATCATCGAAATAAAACCCATCGTTTTGCATTGTGTATGAATTCCCACTTTTTAAAACAAACCGTATTTTAATGTTTTGTCCGATGTAATCATTTAGTAAAATAGTTTCTTTTATCCAATTATCTCTCATTCCATCGTATATAAGTTGCCCAAAATTATCAGATAAAAAAGAAGGTATAGAGTATTGTCCACATAATGGTTCCCAGCTTGAACCATTATTCGTAGAAATTTGTACCTGTACATAATCGGCGAGTGGCTCGATGTCCCATTTTGACCAATACGATAGTTCTGCATAAACAGCATTACTTAATGAAACATTTTGACTTTGAGTAATAATTCGTGTTGAGTTTTCTGGGTAATTTCCATTTGGCGAATCTGTAATACTTCTGGGTGGAGAATAATATTCAGAAGTTGTTGTATTCCAAGTTGCTGAGGTCCATTGATTCAAATTATTTCCAGTTTCTGCAAATATGGTTATAGGCATACCCTTAACAACAGTAAAAGTATCGGTAAAATAGTAGCCTTGCGTAGTTTCGATTTTGTATAAATATTTTAAAATTGTTCCATTTGTTACATTTGCATCTATTTGAATTTGAATTGAGTCTGTTTGTTGTTGAAGAAAGCTAAAACCTGTATATTGTTTCGAAGGATTTGAAGCAGATAAGCCGTTACTAATTGGAATAAAAGTTAGAAGAAAATCGGTAGGACTATATAATCCTATATTACATAGGTTATATTTTAAATAACTCTGATTAGTAACAAATCTGGCAGATTTATCAGTAATATCAATGTATTTTAAAGCAAAGCGTGCCGAATATAAATTCATTTCCATAAATGTTTTAGAAATAGTTATAATACGATTAGAAGCTGGATAAAAACCATCATTCGCATTTCCAGCTTCTGGCGACCAAGCTAAACTTTTAGGTTTTGTATTTTGCTCGCCATAAAACCAATCGAAAGAGCCACCATTTACAAAATATCCAACTCCTTCCATTGGTGTTCCATAAAAGAAACCATTCATACGTGTCATAATATCAGAAAATGCTCTAAATATGTAATTATCAGGTGTAATATCATAAATGTATCCCCATGGGTAAAGTAAAAGGTTTCCATAACAATGATAATCTAATATCAAATTGAATTGCTTTTGTTCAACAAAATTCTTAATAGCTTGTGTTTCTGGCTCTGAAAAAGCCGATGTTCCTCTATAAGTATCAGACTCTATGTTAGGAGAAGAACCTATATTATCGTAACCCCACATATATCCATAATTACGATTCAAGTCAACACCAAAATTTGTAGCACCTGTCTGTCTGCAATTTTTTCGATGCATGCCTCCCCCATTTGGATTTGTAATTGAATTACGAACATATCCATCTGGATTTACACACGGTATAAAATAAAGTTCCAAATTATCAATAATATACTTAACAGAAGGATTTGTTTGATAATTTTCGAGCAAGTAATACATAAAGTAAAAAAGCTGTTGCATACCCATTGGTTCACGTGCATGAGTTAATGCTACATACAATACTTTATGTTCATTTTCGTTTGCTTGTGCGCTATCAGAAAGTTTTACGTACCACAAATTCC
>JBBIKO010000160.1:0-5132 GCA_037445415.1 Bacteroidota bacterium | reverse complement strand
GAAGAAATGAAAATTGAGCCTGAAAATGCTGAACTTAGAAGAATTCCTAATGATTATAAAAGGCTCGATATGGAAACAGCTCAAAAAGTTCTAAAGATGATTGAAGAATTCGAAGATAATGACGATGTGCAAAACGTATGGCATAACCTTGAAATAACTGATGAAATAGCTAATTCTATGAACAATTAAAAAATGTATATATACTTTGCAACCTTAGGATGTAAACTAAATTTTACCGAAACATCTACACTAAAAAGAATAGCTGAAGAAAAAGGGCTTAAAATAACAAGAAATATTGACGAAGCTAATATCATTGTTGTAAATACTTGTACTGTTACACATACTGCCGATAAAAAATCACGTTATTCAATACGTCATCTTAATAAACAAAACCCTAATGCTAAAATAATTGTTACAGGTTGTTACGCAAAAGTTGAAAGCGATTCATTGAAACAAATGAACAAATCTTATTTAATTGTTGGAAATAAAGAAAATTTTTCCGAATTATTATCAAACTTTAAATTACCAGAAAACAAAAAACACAGCAATACATTCTTTAAAGCTTATTCTTTAGGCGATAGAACCAGATCATTCTTAAAAATACAAGATGGATGCAGCTATTTTTGCTCTTATTGTAAAGTCCCTTATGCTCGTGGCATAAGTCGCAATATATCTATAAACGAAGTAATTCAACAAGTAAAAGAAATAGAACAACACGATATAAAAGAAGTTGTATTAACAGGTATCAACATTGGCGATTTTGGTCATTCAACGAAAGAAACATTTTTCGACCTCATTAAAGAATTAGAAAATAAAACCAACATACCACGATACAGAATATCTTCAATAGAACCCAATTTGCTGAGTTATGAAATAATAGACTTTGTGCTATCATCAAACAAATTTGTTCCACATTTTCATATCCCACTACAATCGGGCTCGAACAATATTTTAAAAGCAATGAATCGTCGTTACGATGTTTCTTTATTCTTAGATAAATTTAATTACATTCTGAAAAAGAACCCTTTTGCTGCAATAGGAATAGATGTTATTGTTGGTTTTCCTAACGAAACAAACAACGATTTTGAGCAAACTCAAAAACTACTTGAATCAATTGATTTTTCATATTTACACGTTTTTGAATATTCTGATAGAAAAGGAACAAAAGCCTCTTTAATGCCAAACAAAGTTAAAGATTTTGACAAAAAAATCAGAAGTAGTTGCTTAAGAAGCCTCTCAGAAAAAAAACATTTGGCTTTTGCAAATAAAAATATTCAAACAACAAGAAAAATTCTTGTAGAAAGAAAAACATTTGATTTGTACATGACAGGTTTAACAGATAATTACCTTAAAGTAACACTTCCATTAAAAAAAGAAATGATAAACACTATTGTAAGTGTAAAATTATTGGAATGGGACAATAAGTATAAAAGTATTAACGGTTATATAGTATGATAAATTACGAAAATATTTGTACAAATTCGTGTAATATAGTTGAAAAAACAGCAGAATTTATTCTTTCGGAATGGACAAAAATAACCTGGAACGATGTTCAAGAAAAAGGAGACCACAATTTTGTAACTTACATTGATAAAAATAGCGAAGAAATACTTGTAGAGGGTTTAAAATCAATTATCCCAAACTCTACTTTCATAACTGAGGAAGAAACTATAGAGCATAAAACAAGTGAATATACCTGGATTATAGACCCACTTGATGGTACAACAAATTATATTCATCGTTTATCGCCTGTTGCTATATCTGTAGCGTTATATCACAACAATGAGCCAGTTGTTGGCATAATTTACGAAATTAGCTTAAAAGAATGTTTTTATACTTGGAAAAATGCACCAGCATATTTAAACAATAAAACTATAAAGGTCAGCCAAAAGAAGTCAATAAAAGAAAGTTTAATTGCAACAGGTTTCCCTTACTACGATTATTCAAAAATAGCAGGAATGCTTAATTCATTGGAATATTTTTTTAAAAACAGCCACGGGGTAAGAAGGCTTGGAAGTGCTGCTACAGACTTAGCATACGTTGCTTGTGGTAGATTCGAAGCATTTTACGAATACGGACTAAACCCTTGGGACGTTGCAGCTGGAGCATTTCTTGTTCAACAAGCAGGCGGAATAGTTAGCGATTTTAAAGGAAACAATAATTATATATTCGGGAAAGAAATAATTGCAACTAATAATTTTGTATATAACGAATTTTTAAATACAATTAATAATTTGTTTGGATAAAATTCTTATAATACAAAATTTTATTTTTTATTTGTATCTTTACATAAATTCATTGTTGTATATGAAAAAAATAATACCTTTAATCTTAACAATAATCACAATTAATGCTTTGGGACTAAAGACATATTACACATATTCATTTTTTACACAACCGAATCAAAGCCCTATATTGAGATGTATTTTGCCATTATTGCAAACAGCTTAAAATACCAAAAAGTAGAAAATAAATTTAAAGCAAATGTAGAACTAACTATAATTTTAAAACAAGAAGGTACTGTAAAACATTTTGACAAACTCAATATTGAAGCCCCACATTTGAACGATACATCTGAAAAAAAAGACTTTTTGTTTGTTCATCGTATGTTTGTTGAACCAGGCTTGTACAATTTAGAACTAGCTTTAAAAGATACATTGAACAAAGATAAAAGTAGAGAAAATCGTTTTTTTGACATAATTCAAATTTTTCCATTAGAAAATAAGCTGCAAGCATCGGGTATAGAATTTGTCGAAAAAGTATTGCCAACCGAAAAGCAAAATATGTTTAGTAAAAGTGGTTACGATATTTATCCATACATTTCCGACTATTTCCCTAGTTCAGTTAATAAAATTCAAGCTTACATAGAATTTTACAATACACTTAGTGTTTTTGCAAATGAAGAATTTTTAATAAGATATTATATCAATAAAGTTACAAGCAAACAGCCATACGAAAACTATTCGACAACAAAGAGAATGAAACCATCTAATATAATACCTTTTATCATTGGCTTTGATATTAGTCAACTCCCATCTGGCAACTATTATTTAACCATTGAGATATTAAATAAGTTAAATCAAACTTTATTAACTCAAAATGTTTTTTTTCAACGAAGCAATCCAGAAATTGATAAAAAGTTAGCTAAAATAAGCAACGATGAATTACAATTAAGTTTCATAAATAAATACAACCACAACGATACTTTAAAAGATTTTATAAAATGTCTTTTCCCTATTTTAAACCAAGTTGAGCTAGATAAAGCTTTAGCAGTTTTATCATCCAACGACAAAAACGAAATGAAACGTTTTATTCTGCAATTCTGGAAAAACAAAAATCCAATAAACCCTGAAGAAGAATGGAACAAATATAAAATACTAGTCGATTATGTCAACAAACTTTACAGTACCCAAGTCAAAAAAGGTTATGAATCAGAAAGGGGAAGAGTTTATTTAAAATATGGCGCACCAAATAATGTTTACGAAAGCAAGCACGAACCATCGGCATATCCCTACGAAATATGGCATTATTACGTAATAGGCAATCAACGCGATAAACGTTTTGTATTTTATAATCCTACTCTTGTAGGAAACGATTATATTCTTTTACACTCCGACGTTAGAGGTGAAATTTACGATAAAAACTGGGAACGTCGTCTTAGCAGCCGAAACAATAGTATGTATAATTTCGATGCTACCGAAAGCGATGACCAGTACGGCAGTCGTGCACGCGAATATTTTAAAAATAAATAAGCACATCTTAAATTATTTCAGCAAATTTTTAGAAGAAATAACCTAAAATAATGATAATTGCTGACTTTTAATATGAAAGCTCCTTCGGTGATACGGACTTAAACCATAGTTTTCTATTGCCTTAATATGCGAATTTGTTGGATAACCTTTATTTTTATCCCAACTATACATTGGGTATTCTTTGTGTATTTTAATCATATATTCGTCGCGGTATGTTTTTGCTAAAATTGATGCTGCTGCAATATTCTTATATGTGGCATCTCCTTTTACTATAGTTTTATATGGTATATCTTTGTAAGGATTAAATACATTTCCATCAACAACTATGAATTCTGGCATGGTTTTCAATTTATCCAAACAACGATGCATGGCTAAAATAGATGCTTTAAGAATATTTATCTTATCTATTTCCTTGTTATCGCAAATAGCTACAGCATAATCTAATGCTTTATTTTCTATTATTTTTCTTAACTCAAAACGTTTAGACCAAGTAATTTTTTTCGAATCGTTTATTTCCTCAACATCAAAATTTTTTGGTAAAATTACTGCTGCTGCAAATACAGGACCAGTCAAACATCCCCTTCCTGCTTCATCAAGTCCTGCCTCTATTAAATGACTATTATACGATAACTTTAACATACTACAAAAATAAAAAAAGGGTGCAAAATTTGCACCCTTATCAAAATAAAAAACAAACCAAATTATCTTTTGCGTTCATGGGCTTCCTTAACAACCAAAGCTTTACCCATAACCTCCTTGCCATTTAACTCGTCAATAGCTGTTTTTGCTTCATCATCATTAATCATTTCGACAAAACCAAAACCTTTTGAACGACCCGTCATACGATCAGTAATAACTTTTGCAGATTGTACTTCACCAAAATCTTCGAAAAGTTCTCTTAAATAATTGTCCTGAATTTTAAAATTCAGATTTGCAACAAAAATGTTCATAAAAATAAAAAAATTTAGTTAATAAAAAAATTAAAAAAAGAAAAAGTAAATTTTAAAAAAGAATAAATTCTAATTTTAACAAAATACTTTTTCAAAACAAAGGTAAACATATTTTTAATAAATAAAAAATTATTTTTGCAATTCTAAAGAAAATATTTATGCTTGAAACATATTTTTCAGACTACAGAAAAAAAATAATTGGTATAGAGCATAGTTTTATAAGTCCTTTTGGAGAACAAAAAATTGTTTATGCCGATTGGATAGCAAGCGGACGTTTATACAAACCTATTGAGGACAAAATTATCTACGAATTTGGACCATTTGTAGCAAACACACATACAGAAACCAGCGAAACAGGCAAACGAATGACAATAGCTTATCATACAGCACAACAAATCATAAAAAAACACGTTAATGCAAGTTCTAACGA
>JBBIKO010000159.1:0-5133 GCA_037445415.1 Bacteroidota bacterium | reverse complement strand
TTTAATTATTATAGCAGATCCCGACAGTGCTTTCTCTGAATACGACAAGTATATTATTGATCAATATATAATGTACGGTGGCAAAGTTATATGGATTATAGATGGTGTTGATATTGAGATGGATAGTTTGGCTTACCAAAGTTCTGTTGTAGGAACAATTAAAAATATAAATATTAGCGATCAATTATTTAAGTATGGAGTAAGAGTTAATCCAAATCTTGTACAAGATGTACAATGCGCTATTATTCCAGTAAACACAGCTATTGCCGGGACACAACCGCAATTTTCCCCTGCTCCCTGGATATACTTTCCTTTTCTTGTGCCAAATTCAACCATAGCAATAACCAAAAATATAAACTTAGTTAAAGGGCAATTTGTTTCAAGTGTTGACCCTGTTGGAGAAGACTCATTAATTAAAAAAACAATTTTGCTTACTACTTCCGAAAATTCGAGAGTATTGAACGCACCAATTCAAGTTAGCTTAAAAATAATTAAAAATAAAATAAGACCCGAATATTTTACAAAATCATTTATTCCTGTTGCTATATTATTAGAAGGTCGGTTTAAAAGTTTATATTTAAATAGACTTGCCCCTGAAATGTACGCACACAAAGAAATAGCTTTTCGTGATGAAAGCATATACACACAAATGGTTGTTATAGGCGATGGAGACATTGTTCGTAACCACGTACGACGCTTAGGACAAAACTACAATTATTTACCACTTGGATACGACCGTTATACAGAACAAACATTTGGAAATAAAGAGTTTCTGATGAATTTAATATCATATATGCTCGATAGTAAAAACTTTACAGAATTACATTCTAAAGTAATACCACTACGACTATTAAAGAAACAATTTATAGAAGACAATAAAACCACTATACAAATAATTAATATAATTTTGCCAATTATTTTCCTTATTATAATTGGTACAACAATAACTTTTTATAGAAAAAGAAAGTATTCAAAGAAATATAACAACTTATGAAAAAAAACATAATATTATATTCAACATTAGGCTTAACAATAATCATATCAGTAATTGTATATATACAAAACAAGCAAGGAACAATAAAAAAAGAACTCAAAGACTTTGCTTTTGAAGATACGTCGTTGGTAAATAAAATTTTTTTAGCAAATAAAAGCAATCAAACTATTCTATTAGAAAAAGTAGGTCCAAGTAAATGGATAGTAAATAAAAAATATACAGCAAGATTAGATGCTATAAAAAACTTGCTCGATGCAATAGCTTCTATTCAAGTAAAATCACCTGTTCCAAAATCAGCAGTTGAAAATGTTACAAAATTGCTTGCAACACGTTCTACAAAAGTTGAAATTTACTCAGAAAACAAATTAGTAAAAACATATTACGTAGGCGAGCCTACACAAGACAATTTAGGCACATATATGATTTTAGAAAAATCATCTGTCCCTTTTATAGTACATAAACCTGGATTTAATGGTTATTTAACTGTTCGTTATTTTGTTAATGAAATTGAATGGCGTGATGTTAGTTTGTTTATGGCAAATATTTCGCAACTACATTCAGTTTCAGTAGAATATCCTGAACAAATAGAAAATTCATTTCAAATAATACGCAAATCGGCAGGAAAATACGAATTGCAAAACCTTAATAATAAACCATATCCTTATACAGATACTTTTTTGTTAAAAGAAACAGTTATCTCTATTTTAAAAGCTAAAGCTGATCGTTGGTTAACCGATAAAGTTCAAGAAAAAATAGACTCATTAAAAAACATTAAACCAATAGCAATAATTACAATAAAAACAATAAATGGCGATAAGCAAGAGCTTAAACTTTATAAAAAGTATATCATTAAAAACATATCAGAAAAAGAGAAATCTACAGAACTAAATCCCGATGTAATGTATGGTCTGCTTAACTATAAAGAATTAACATATTGCCAGTATTTCACTTTCGACCCATTATTATTAAAAATATCCGATTTTTCAACATCCAAATAAATTGTAACTAAAAATATGAAATCGTATCGTAAAGAGTTGTGGTTTGAAACAAAAAATAGAAGAGAATTTATTAATATCACGCCTTTAGTAGAAGAATGTTTAAAAGAAACCAATATTAAAGAAGGTCTCTGCCTTGTAAATGCTATGCACATAACATCAAGTGTTTTTATTAACGATGATGAATCTGGCTTACATCATGATTTTGAAGTATGGTTAGAAAAACTTGCCCCCGAAAAACCTTATTCTCAATATATGCACAACGGATTTGAAGACAATGCCGATGCTCATTTAAAACGAACAATTATGGGACGCGAAGTTGTAGTTGCTGTGACTCAAGGCAAACTCGATTTCGGACCTTGGGAACAAATTTTTTACGGCGAATTTGATGGAAAAAGAAAAAAACGAGTTTTAGTTAAAATAATTGGAGAATAAAATAATGGATATAAATATTAAAACAGCTTTAATATCTGTTTACCATAAAGAAAACATTGATAATATAGTAAAACACCTTACAAATTTAGCTATTAAAATAATATCTACAGGCGGAACAAAAGAATACATAGAAAAATTGGGTTACGAAGTAACATCTGTCGAATCGTTAACAAATTATCCTTCTTTATTCAACGGACGTATTAAAACTTTGCACCCATCTATAATGGGTGGAATACTTTTCAACAGAGATGAAATAAACGATTTGGAAGAATCTAAACAATACCAAATATCACAAATTGACCTCGTTATTGTTGATTTGTACCCATTTGAACAAACATTGAAACAAACACAAAATGCAGATGAAATAATAGAAAAGATTGATATTGGCGGAATAAGCCTTATTAGAGCCGCTGCAAAAAATTATAAACATGTTTTGGTTATTCCATCAGAAAATGAATATAAATTTTTAATAGACTTGTTAGTAAACAAAAATGGCATTAGTTCAATTTCAGACCGTAAATACATGGCAAGCAAAGCTTTCGAAATAACCACTAATTACGATAGAATAATATATCAATATTTTAACGAACTACCATTAGTTAATATTCCTACATCTCCAATTACACAGCTACGTTACGGCGAAAACCCACATCAAAAAGCTTGGTATATAGGCAACTTTGATAATATTTTCGACAAAATACAGGGACAAGATATATCTTACAATAATTTACTCGATATAGATGCTAGTATTAACTTAATACAAGAATTTGATGAACCTACTATAGCTATATTGAAACACAACAATGCTTGTGGTGTAGCATCAAGCTCAAATATAATTTTAGCATGGCATAAAGCATTAGAAGCAGACCCAATTAGTGCTTTTGGTGGTATAATCGTTTCAAACTTATGTATTACAGAAGAATTAGCAGTAGAAATAAATAAGTTATTTTTCGAAATACTTATTGCACCATCGTTCGAAAACCAATCATTAAAAATTTTAAGCTCAAAACAAAAGCGAATTATTTTAAAACAAAAAGCATTTCCACCAGAAATATATTCTATTAAAACTGCATTAAACGGGGTTTTAATTCAAGAAAAAGATTTACATAAAATAAATAGCAATACATTTAAAGTGGTAACAGAAAAGCACCCAAGTATTGAAGAAACAGAAGATTTAATTTTTGCCAATAAAATAGTTAAACACACAAAAAGCAATGCTATAGTAATTACAAAAAATAAACAATTATTAGGTAGCGGAACAGGTCAAACATCGCGAATAGATGCAGTAAAAAATGCGATAGAAAAAGCACACAAATTTAATTTTAATCTATCTGGAGCTGTTTTAGCAAGCGATGCATTTTTTCCATTTTCAGATAGTATCGAATTAGCTTATAATGCAGGAATTACTTCATTTATTCAACCAGGTGGAAGCATTCGCGATAGTGAATCAATAAATTTTTGCAATCAAAAAAAATTATCGATGATTTTTAGCAATTTTCGACACTTTAAACATTAAAATACAAACATAAATACTATTTTTGCAATTAGTTAAACTATAAATTTATGAGCTTATTTTCTTATTTTAATCAGGAACTTGCTATAGATCTTGGAACAGCTAATACAATAATATTTTATAACAACAAAATAGTTATTGACGAACCATCAATAATTGCTATAGACAACGAAACAAAAAAAGTAATTGCAGTAGGTCATGAAGCCAGACAAATGCATGGCAAAACACACGCTAACATTAAAACAATACGCCCTTTAAAAGATGGTGTTATAGCAGACTTTTATGCTGCCGAACTAATGATTCGTGAATTTATCAGAAAAATAAATCCAAGACGTCGTTTTTTTTCTCCATCATTAAAACTGGTAATTGCTATCCCCTCGGGTAGTACCGAAGTGGAAATACGTGCAGTACGCGACTCATCTGAGCATGCAGGTGCTCGTGAAGTATATATGATTTACGAACCTATGGCTGCTGCTATTGGAATAGGTTTAGATGTAGAAGCACCTGAAGGAAACGTTGTTGTTGACATTGGCGGTGGCACTACTGAAATAGCTGTAATTTCACTTGCAGGTATTGTTTGTAATAAATCAATTCGTGTAGCTGGCGATGTATTTACAGCCGATATTATGGAACACATGAGAAGTCAACACAATATGAAAGTTGGTGACAGAACAGCCGAAGAAATTAAAATTCAAGTTGGTGCAGCTATAACAGAACTGGATAACTCACCACCAGATTATATCGTTAAAGGACCAAGTTTAACAGGTTCATTACCACTCGAAGTCCCTGTATCATATCAAGAAATAGCACATTGTCTCGATAAAAGCATAATGCGTATAGAAAGTGCAATGCAAGCAGTTTTAGAAGAAACACCTGCCGAGTTGTATAAAGATATTACTAACAGTTGTATTTATTTAGCAGGTGGCGGCTCACTTTTACGTGGATTAGATAAAAGATTTAGCGAAAAATTCGGGTTGAATTTTGTTGTAGATAAAGATCCACTTCAAGCTGTTGCACGCGGAACAAGTATTGTACTAAATAATCTTAATCGGTTTCAATCTATACTCATGCGATAATCTGTTTTTTTAACATTCGTATGAGAACTATACTCAGATTTATTTACAAACAGCACAACTTTTTCTTATTTTTAATTATCGAAATATTCTGCTTTATTTTAATTGTTCGTAATAACGATT
>JBBIKO010000158.1:0-5154 GCA_037445415.1 Bacteroidota bacterium | reverse complement strand
TACTAATGGAGGAAGAGTATTAGTTGTAACCGATAAAGATAGAGACCTTAAAAAGGCAATGCAAAAGGCATACGAATCACTAAATAAGATTCATTTCGATAATATTTACTACAGAAACGACATAGGTTTCGAATTTTAATATGATCTATAAGCTAATTTACAAACATTATCCTATTAATTATTGGTTATTGGTTATATTACTGATTGTTTTAAACTTTTTCTATTTTACAACTGCAAATAACGATAATGTTTTATCAATTAACTTACTAAGTGAATATAATTATGATTTTAAAATTTTGCCAACTATAAATCTTTTAATCAAAGCTTCATTCGTATTAATTTCGTCATTTATTATTGTTAACATAAGCAAAGTATTTCATGAAAACTTTAGTATTACTTTACCATCTATAGTTTTTATTTTATTTTGTAATATTATTCCGCTAACTCAAGTAAATACTGTTATAATATTTTTATTCCCTTTAATAATATTTTTAGTTTACAGTTTATTTAAAGCTTACGAACAAGCCTTTATTTACAAATTACTTTTTAACTTCGGTTTTACTATTGGTTTTTTATCGGTTGTTAATTCAATTTTTATTCTAATTTTACCTATCTTGTTTATATGGCTTTTATATTTCAGACAATTTAACATTAAAGAATATCTTTTGCCTATTGTTAGCTTTATTGTACCATATTATATTATTGATGCTGTATATTTTATTATAACAAATAACGAGAATTATACTATATTTAATGCAAAACACTTCTTATTTTCTTTCGATAAATCGTTTAAGCCATATTTTTCAATTGTAATTTTAATATTAATCCTTCTTTTTTCGTTAGTTCAAATAATATACATTAAAAGCCATTTAAAGAAAATTAAACAAAGAAGATACCACTATTGGATGCTTGTTTCTTTAATATATTTATGGATAGTCTTCTTTTTAACTTTTAATCAGGTTATTTTATTAACAATTATACTTTTTATGGGCATAACAACTTCTATTACTGCAATATCGTTTAACAAAACTTTATACTCTTCTCTGTTTATCATTAGTATGTTTTTAATAAACATTATTTCTATTCTAATAAACATATAGAATTAATTTTTTACGTTATCTTTGCACATGATACTGAACGACGATTTTTTCATGAAAGAAGCTTTAAAAGAAGCAAAAAAAGCTTTTGATAAAAACGAAGTACCAATTGGTGCAGTAATCGCATATAAAGACAAAATAATTGCACGTTCTCACAATTTAACAGAAACGTTAAATGATGTTACTGCTCATGCTGAAATGCAAACCATTACAGCTGCAGCCCAAGCATTAGGTGGAAAATACTTAAAAAACTGTACTTTATACGTAACAATAGAACCATGTCCAATGTGTGCATCGGCATTGTATTGGGCTCAAATTGACAAGGTTGTTTATGGAGCAAAAGATCATAAAATGGGTGCCATTTCAAAAGGACATTCACTTTTTCATCCAAAAACAAAAGTAATTCACGGCGTTTTTGAAACAGAATGTGCAACCTTAATTAAAGAATTTTTTAAAAGCAAACGCAAATAATCATGAAAAAATTTGATTTCGATATTAATAAATTATACGCAAACCCAAAACCAAGCATAGGAGTTTTTTGTTCGTCATCCGAATTTTTAGAACCAGTATATAAAGAAAGTGCACAACTTCTTGGTGAATTAATTGCAAAAAATTCATACAATTTAGTTCATGGTGGAGGAAAAATTGGACTTATGGGTATAGTTGCAAGAGCTGTTCAAATACATGGAGGTAAAGTTACCGGAGTATTGCCCGAAAGCCTTAATATAGAAGGCATTGTTTCTGATATTGACGACGAAATAATTATAACAAAAGACATTAATGATAGAAAAAACGAAATGCGAAAGCGTAGCCATGCATTTATTATTCTACCAGGCGGATATGGAACTATGGAAGAATTTTTTGAAACCATTACGCTTATTCAACTAAATTATATAAATAAACCTCTGGTTATTCTAAACATCAATAATTATTACGATGAATTATTAAAATTCATATATAAGGCTGTTGAAAATAAATTTATTCCAGAAAAAGACCTAAATCTATTTTATTTAACAAATAACTGTGAAGATGCTATTAATTTTATTAACAATAAACTAAAAACTTAAAATATATGATAACAATTGAACATTACATTAAAGAAAATGAATCTAAAATTTTAAATCAGTTATTCGAATTACTTAGAATACCATCGGTAAGTGCAAAACCAGAACATAAGCCAGACATGACAAAAGCTGCTGAATATTGGAGGCAAATATTACTTGAAGCTGGCGTCGATAAAGCAGAAATTTTTTCTACAACAGGTAATCCAATTGTATATGCTGAAAAAATAATAAATAAATCATTGCCTACTGTTTTAGTTTACGCACATTACGACGTCATGCCAGCCGAACCATTTGAACTGTGGAAAACACAACCTTTTGAACCAACAATTATTGATGGCAAAATATTCGCTCGTGGTGCCGACGACGACAAAGGACAAGGATTCATGCATGCTGTTGCATTCGATTACCTTGTCAAAACAAATCAACTTAATTGTAATGTAAAATTTATGATTGAAGGAGAAGAAGAAATTGGTTCTCCCTCAATGATACAGTGGATAAAAGATAATAAAGAATTACTAAAAGCTAATATCATTCTTGTATCCGACACCGGAATGATTGCATCAGACATCCCCTCAATTACAACTGGCTTAAGAGGCTTAACATATCTTCAAATTGAAGTTACTGGTCCTAATCGCGACTTACATAGCGGACTTTTTGGTGGTGCTGTAGCTAATCCGTTAAATGTACTATGCAAAATAATTGCTTCGCTAACTGATGAAAACGGGAAAATTACAATTCCAGGATTCTATAACGATGTATTAGAATATACAGAAGAACAACGAAAACTCATTAATCAAATACCATTTAACGAAGAAGAATACAAGCAAGCACTAAATGTTAAGGAATTATTTGGAGAAAAAGGTTATACTACTATTGAAAGAACAGGTATACGTCCAACATTAGATTTATGTGGCATTTGGGGTGGCTACACAGGCGAAGGCTCTAAAACAGTGTTACCATCTAAAGCCTATGCTAAATTATCTTCAAGAATTGTACCACATCAAAACAATGAAGTTATTGGAAAAATGATAAAAGAACATATCGAAAAAATTGCCCCACCCTATGTAACAGTCAATGTTGAAATTCTTCACGGCGGACAACCTTATGTAACTCCTTTAAATTTACCTGCATTAAATTCGGCACGACTGGCACTTAAAGATGTATTTGGTAAAGACCCATTACCAACTATGAGCGGTGGAAGCATACCCATCATTTCAACTTTCGAAAACATTTTAGGCTTAAAATCTGTACTTATGGGATTTGGACTCGAAAGCGATGCTATTCATAGCCCAAACGAAAACTTTACACTCGAAAACTTTCACAACGGTATAAAAAGCATTGTAAGATTTTATCATTATTTTTCACAACAAGCTTAATTTATTAAAATTAAAAAAAATCTTTCTCAAAATTTAAGCTTTTTTAATATTTTTAGCATTATTTTATTAACAATCAAATATAAAATTGTTAATAAACCTTTACTTCAACACATCTAAAAAACTTTTTTTACTATTAACTTTGCAAATTATTAAAAACTTTATCATGTCGAAAGTTATAGCAATAGCAAATCAAAAAGGCGGTGTTGGAAAAACAACAACTGCCATAAATTTAGCCGCAAGTTTAGCAGTATTAGAATATAAAGTTCTAATTATAGATGCCGATCCTCAAGCAAATGCAACATCAGGTCTTGGTTTTGATGTAAAAACAATAAAAACTAGTGTTTACGAATGTATTATAGAAGAAGTAGAAGCCAAAAATATTATTCTCGAAACAGAAATATCAGGACTTCATCTTTTACCTTCACATATAGATCTTGTAGGAGCAGAAATAGAAATGCTTAATCATCCGAACAGAGAGAAAAAAATGAAAGCAGTTACAGAAAAAATAAAAAACGATTACGATTTTGTGTTTATAGATTGTAGTCCGTCGTTAGGACTAATAACAGTTAATGCTCTTACCTCTGCTAATTCTGTTATAATACCCGTACAATGCGAATATTTTGCATTAGAAGGATTAGGTAAACTACTTCATACAATTAAAATTATTCAAAACCGTTTGAATACTTCATTACAAATAGAAGGATTTCTTCTAACTATGTACGACTCTAGATTAAATTTGTCGAATCAAGTTGTGCAAGAAGTAAAAAAACATTTTCAAAATATGGTATTTACAACAATAATTCCACGAAATGTTAGATTAGGAGAAGCACCTAGCTACGGAAAGCCTGTAATTTTATACGATGCCAATAGCAATGGTGCTATAAGTTATCTAAACTTAGCACGCGAACTTTTACAAAAACACGACATGACAAAAATTCAAAACCAAAATAAAATAATAAATACAATATGAATGCAAAAAAAAGTGCATTAGGAAGAGGACTCGGAGCTCTTATTTCAGATGCCGAAACAATTAAATCTGCTCTTGTAAACGAAATACCTATAAATCAAATAGAATTAAATCCATACCAGCCCCGTACAGAGTTCGACGAAGAAGCAATTAAAGAATTAAGCGAATCTATAAAACAATATGGCATAATTCAACCAATAACTGTTAGAAAAATAGATGAGAACCAATATCAACTTATTTCTGGGGAACGCCGCCTACGAGCTTCAAAAATATTAAATTTAACCACAATGCCTGCTTATGTTCGACAAGTTGATGACATCGAAATACTTGAAATGGCTCTTGTTGAGAACATACATCGTAAAGACCTCGACCCAATTGAAATAGCTATAAGTTACAACCGTCTTATAGAAGAATGTAAACTTACACAAGAACAATTAAGCGGGAAAATAGGTAAAAACCGTTCAACCGTTGCAAATTTCCTACGATTACTAAAACTTCCAGAAGAAATTCAATTAGGCCTTCGACAAAACAAAATCAGTGTAGGTCATGCCAGAGCTTTAATTAACATTGAAGACCAAGAAACACAACGTATGATTTATCAGCAAATTATTAGATATGATTTTTCTGTTAGAAAAGTAGAAGAAATTGTA
>JBBIKO010000157.1:0-5197 GCA_037445415.1 Bacteroidota bacterium | reverse complement strand
TCTTTGCTTGAAAAATTAAGCGAAGTTTCTAATTTTGTTAGAGAAAAATATTTATTGATAACATTTTGGGTTGTACCATCATCAATTACTTTTCCGTTTTGTAATAAAATTGCACGTGAACAGAGCGAATCTATTGCTCCCATATTATGACTTACGAAAAATATTGTTCTTCCGGAATTTGAAATTTCATCCATTTTTCCAAGGCTTTTCTTTTGAAATTCGGCATCACCCACAGCAAGCACTTCATCAATCAGAAGTATTTCAGAATCAAGGTTTGCAGCAACCGCAAAAGCAAGTCTGACTTGCATTCCAGATGAATAATGTTTTAAAGGGGTATCCAAAAATTTTTCAACACCTGAAAAAGCAATAATCTCATCTAATTTTTTTCTAATTTCATTTCTTTTCATTCCTAAAATAGCACCATTAAGAAAAATATTTTCTCTTCCTGTCAGTTCTCCGTGAAAGCCTGTTCCTACTTCTAATAAACTAGCTACTCGTCCTTTTAAAACAGCTCTCCCCTCAGTTGGGGGAGTGATACGTGATAAGACTTTTAATAATGTACTCTTGCCTGCTCCATTCTTACCAATAATACCTATTTTTTCTCCTTTATTTACACTAAATGATATTTCGTTAACAGCCTTAATATAACATTTATCGTTATTTGAACTAACTTTATTAAAAATGTTTTTTAGTGAGTCTCGTAAAGTAAAATACGAACTGTGTATTTGCCCCAATTTGTATATCTTCGTCAACTTATCAATTTCAATTATAGGTTTCATATTTAAACAATGTCGGCAAATGTACTTTCTACTTTTCTAAAATAATAAATTCCTAATAGAAAAATTATAATAACAGAAAACAAGCTAATAATTACTCCTGTTGTAAACATATCTATACCAAAAAAGCCATGACGAACTATTTCTAATATTCCAGAAATTGGATTAATATAATACAAAATTTGAAGAGTTTTATTAGAAATAAATGTATGAAAATAAAAAACTGGCGAAACAAAAAAAAGTAGCTGAATTATGAAGGGAGTTATATATTTTACATCGCGATATTTTACATTTAATGCAGAAAAAAATAATCCTATACCGAGAGAAAGTAAAATTATTAAGAATAATGCTAAAGGAAGATACCATATAATACTAACATTTGGAAATTGTTTATAGTAAATCATTAAAGGAATATATACTATAAGTGCAATTAAAAAGTCGAACAAACTAACCAATATTGCACTAAATGGAAAAAAAATGCGAGGGAAATATATTTTTTTTATAATGTTAGAGTTATTGACAATACTATTAGAAGAATGAATTACAGAATTTGAAAACAAATTCCAGAATAATATCCCAGATAATACAAATAAAGGATAAGCAACAGAAGAATCGGCTGTTGGAATTACAATGGCTTTTTGTATTAAAACAAATACTGATACCATAAGTAATGGTTGTAATATCACCCATAAAAAGCCAAGTAAAGTTTGTTTGTATTTAATTTTTATATCTTTCCAAGTTAAAAAAAACAGCGTATCGCGAAATTCAATAATTTCTTTATAATTGAAATGTAAATATTTAATGGGTTTTATTTCAATTTCCATGTAGAATGTGTAAATTTGTTAAAAATTTATGACAAAATTATATGTTTTTTGATAAATATGAATTTTTTAATAAAAATACTATTTTTAATATTATTTCACTTTTCTTACGTATTAAACATAAAAGCACAACCAGACACAATTAATGGTCTAACTTTTTGGTTTAAAGCCGACGCTAGTGTATTTTATGACAACAACAACAGGGTTTATGAATGGCATGATGTTTCAGGTAATAACTATTTTTTATCGCAACCAGATTCTTCTTTGCAGCCTATTTTCATTAATTCCGTTGATAGTTTAAACTTTAAACCTGCTATAAGATTTTATAACAGCACTTTAACATTAAATCAAACAATTAATATTGCTTCTATTTTTTTAATTGTAAATTACTATTTCGATATTTTTCAATATTATTCTGGATTATTTACAAGGATTAACGTAATAGACGGAAATACTGATTATTTATTAACCTCTAATATTACTGGAACTTCATTTTATTCGTGTATCTTTAATAACAATTTGTTCATAAACAACATTCAAACTTACAATTTTTCCCCTATGAAAAGGCCAAAATTAATATATGGTTTTTTAACCTCACCAGTCCAATGGGAAGATTTAATGATAGGTCTTGATAGGTCACTGTCAGGAAGATATTGGTATGGAAATATTTTTGAAATAATAGCATTCAATAGAGTTTTAAATCAATTCGAAAAATTAGCTGTAGAAAATTATATTAAAAATAAATATGCTCCACCTATCCAACTTCCTGATGACACTGTTTTTACAACTTTTTGTCCACAAACAATAAAAGTCAATGGATATTTTACACAATACCTATGGAATACTGGTGAAACTAACGATAGTATAATTGTTGAACATAGTGGCACTTATATAGTTACTGCCACCGATATATTTGGAAGACAAAGCACAGATTCTATTTATGTACAATTCCCAAAACCATGGAATATAGATACTTTAAAAATATGTTATGGCGATTCAATTCTTTTATCTTCATCGTTAGGACCCTCGTTTACGTACCAGTGGAGTAATGGAACAACTAATAGTTACATTTATTTAAAAGAACAAGATTGGTATTTTGTAACAATTACCGATATTCAAGATTGCCAAAAAATAGATTCAATATTTTTAAAAGTTGATAGTTTGCCATTATTACCATTATTTTCTTCAGATACAACCAATTTATGTGAAGGCAACATGATAAGTATAGAAAACACAAATTTAAACATCGTGCATTACATGTGGCAACCAACTAACGACACAACTTCATTTACTATTGTTCAAAATGCAGGTTGGTATTATATTACAGTGCAAAATGCTAATAGCTGTTTAAAAGCAGATTCTATTTATGTGAATATTATTGGCAAAGCTCCTATTGTTCAATTTGATAATAGTCATACCTGTTTACAGCAATATACGACCTTGTTAAGTACTTCTTATTCGCAAGACACATCACAAATCTTACACTACACGTGGATAATAAATCAAAATGACACTGTGTACGGCAGTCAGGTAAACTATTTGTTTCAAACTCATGGCTATCATAGTGTAGAATTGCAGGCTATAACATCTTCAGGTTGTTATCAGAATTTAAAAGATAGCATTATAGTTTTTCCTTTACCGGAAGTTAATTTTATTGCAAAAGGTTTCTGCGAAAGTGAAATTACTTGGTTTATATCAAGCACGTCAATCGCATTTGGTCAGGTAGTTGATTATTTATGGAATTTTGGAGATGGTAACACATCAAACGATGAACATCCTACTAATATATTCAATCAGAATGGGACCTATCAAGTTTCTTTTACAGCCATTAGTGAACAAGGTTGTCAAAAAAATATAAGTAAAGAGATTGAAATTAAATATAAACCTAAAGCTGGCTTTTTGCATGGTGCGTCATGTGTTCAAAAACATACATATTTTGACGATACAAGCAAAACATTGTCTTTCTATCCAATTATAGAATGGAAATGGGATTTTGGTAATGGTAGTTATTCAACGCAACAAAATCCTATTACTATATATAATAGTATTGGAAATTATGAAGTAAAGCTTGCAATAAAAATTCTAAACGGTTGCACTGATACAGCAAATAAAATAATTAGCGTATCTTCAAGCCCTTTGGCCAATTTTGTTTGCGATAGTGCTTGCGAATATCAAATGCTAACAGCACAAGATATTTCACAAATTACAAATGGAAGCATTGAAAACAGAAAATGGTATATAAGTTCACAATTTTATTCAAATCAACAATCAATAAACATAGTTCCATATCAAACAGGAGCTTTGCCCATAACTCTTATTGTTCAGTCGAATACTAATTGCTTCGATACAATTACAAAAGTTTTAGATGTAAAACCTAAGCCTCAGGTTTCTTTTTCAGCAGATAATTATTATGGAACGGTTCCTCTTACAGTAAACTTTTTAAATACTTCCGATACAGGCCAATACTATTGGTTTTTTGGCGATGGGAAAACTTCATCACATACTAATCCTCAACATACATATACAGACACAGGTAAATATTCTGTGTGGTTAAAAGTAATTGACAATTACGGATGTTACGATTCTATAAATAAAGTTATTTTAGTTGTGCCCAATTTATTAGATTTAGCTATAGAAGATATTTCAATTCAAACCTTTTCGTCGTATATTACAGTAATTGCTAAAGTAGTCAATATGGGTACTTTGCCTATCGAAAATCCTGAATTACAGTTATGGGCTAATGGTCGTTTTATGATTAGCGAAATACTATTTGATACATTATTTTCAGGGGAACATAGGTGGTATCTCTTTAACGGAAAAATAAATTCTGAGACACTAAATCCTTTATATTTATGCGTAAAAGGCATAATAAACACTTCATATTCAGAAATTTTGTATAACAACAATTCGTTTTGTAAGGCTATTGAAGAAAAAGAACAAGTATTGAACTTTTACCCAAATCCAGCAAGAGATATATTAGTCATTGAATACTCTTTATATGAAATAAAGAACGTTAGCATAACCATATCTGATATAATTGGCAGGCAACTATACATGCAACACATTTTAGCAAACCAAGAATATAATCGCATAGAATTAAATATTTCGTTTTTACCTCAAGGTATGTACATAATAAACTTACAAACAGAACAAATAAATTTTAAACGTATGTTTATTAAACTTTAAGCAATGAAAGAACTTATTTTTGTTACAAACAATTTACATAAAGTTAACGAAATTAAATGTTTATTGCCATCAGATTTTACATTGTTGTCACTTAATGAAATAGGAATTTTTGAGGCTATTGAAGAAACAGGAAATACTTTTGAAGAAAATGCTTTTATAAAAGCAGGTTATGTTTATCGGAAAACAGGAAAAAACGTTTTTGCCGACGATAGTGGTATTGAGGTAGATATTTTAGGAGGTAAACCAGGCATATATTCTTCCTCTTATTCAGGCGAAGAAGGTAATAGTAAAAAAAATGTTGAAAAATTGCTTTTAGAACTTAAAAATGAGTTAAACAGAAATGCTCGTTTTCGCTGTTGTATTGCTCTAATTTGGGGAAATAATGAATATAAGTTCGAAGGAATTGTTAATGGC
>JBBIKO010000156.1:1757-5251 GCA_037445415.1 Bacteroidota bacterium | reverse complement strand
ACTTGACTTTTACAAAATTATAGCTTAATTTTATAAGCATTAAAGTAATAAATCACAATAAAATTGAAATTATATGGCTTTAACACCTGAGAACTATTGGCCATTGGGCAGCACTATTCAGAAGACATTTACAAATCTAAATGTTGGTTCCGGTTACGAACATTTTGGTTTCATGTCGGTAAACCCTATTGATGGTCATTTGGTAATGGTTTACAGAAAGGGAACGGCGTATGTCGGTAGTATAGGTTCAATTTATATAAGGCACAGCGGAGATGGTGGTGTCAACTGGTCGAATGAGGAATTATTATTGTCTGAAGCTAATGTTGATTTAAGAAACATAGCAGGAGGTTATGTCAGCAATGGAAGATTGATAGTATTCTATGCACGATATCAAAACAGTACAACTTGGTTGTCAGTAAGTTATATTACAAGCACTAATAACGGAGATTCCTGGAGTTCACCTCAATCTGCCTATAACCAACCAGGGAATACAGCATTTAGTCCTTACGGCCATGTTGTTGATTTTGGTACTGGTCTCCTATATCAGACATGGTACGAAGTTGACGGAAGCACTTATTTATTAAGATTTTCTAAATCTTACGATGGTGGACAATCTTTCCCTCAGCAATATATTTCGACCATATATTCAAGCAATAATCCATTCACTGAACCATAAATGGTAAACCTTGGTGGTGGATGTCTTTTGGTTCTTGCAAGGATTAACGGCGGAACATGTTTTGCCCAATTCAGGAGTTTTGATTTTGGCAACACATGGACAGGTCCGGAATACACGAACTTTGAGACATGGACAAACGGACAAAACATGCCTTGGTTATCTTTTATTAACTATCAGGGCATTGGGATAGTTGCATGTTATTATATGAGAAGAGATGCAAGTCCTTACAAATTAAAAGTAGTATTTGGATTAGCAAGTGAATTAATCAATAGTGGTGTTTCTGGGTGGAAATCAGCAACAATAAAAGAAGTTTGTTCTTCCACATCTGGTAATAGATCAGGTTATTAGAGTTTTTTTCATCCTAATTTTCAGTTTAAAGGTATAGGATTATACTTTGATTGCAGTTCAATAATGTCGTATCCTAAAATAATTTTTACACCCATAATTGGTTTGTCAGATATAATTTCAGAATTAACATCATAAACAGTAATATGTCAGAATACTCACCAGATATATATTGGCCTTTAGGCAGTACGGTTCAAGGAACAAATTTCAATTCAGATCAAGATAAATACCGCCATTTCGGTTTATTAAGTGTAAATCCGCTAAATGGACATATAGTATTACTATATCGAAGAGGGGATACTCATGTTGCTCCATATGATTACGGTGCTATTTGCATACGTCATAGTAAAGATGGAGGTATTAATTGGACAAATGAAGAAGTTTTATTTACAGAGCAAAATGTTGATTTAAGGAACATTGCCGGTGGTTATGTAAGTAGTGGCAGATTATTTTTGTTTTATGCAAGATATTTTCCAGGATATCCTAATAATGTGCCGCCAGTTCCTTCACATTGGCACTCTATGAATTATCGTTATAGTGATGATGACGGGCAAAATTGGAGTAATGAGCAAACATTATCAAATATGTCTCAAGAAAAATTTAGCCATCATGGACATATTATTGATGTTGGAAATAATGTATTTTATCAAACATGGTATGCATCAACGAACTATATGTATAAGTTATATTTATATAAAACAATAAATGGTAATAATAATTCACCTTCATTTAGTGTAATAGAAATATATTCTGGAACAACACAATATACTGAAACTTCAATAGTTAATATTGGAGGTGGTTGTTTTATTTTATTAGCAAGAAATAATGGTTCTTGGAATTTCCATCAGTTTAAAAGTGAAAATAATTGTCAAAACTGGATTTCTCAGGGAGACACATGTTTTGAAACACTTAGTGAAGAAAAATCGCCACCCTGGTTATCATTTATCAACTACGAAGGTATTGGACTTGTTGCATGTTATTATACTAACAGAGGGACTCGAAAATTGAATGTAGTTTACGGAATAGCAAAAGATTTATTGGAAAATGGACAAAGTGCTTGGAATATAAGTACAAAAAAAGAAATACTCAATTATGGTGGAACAAAAAACTGTGGTTACCAATCATTTTTTCAACCTGTAAATCAATATAAAGCAATAGGTGTAGGTTTCAAAGAAAATGGCGGCGGTTCTGCTTATCCAATTTTAGTTTTTTCAAATATTCAAGATATTAATAACACTTTTATACAATTAGGCTTATGATTCCAAAAATTAGTAAAAAAATAGCATTAATATTGTTTTCATCGACAATAATTATGAATGCCTATGCACAATGGAATATTGTATATTATGATACAACGTGTTATTTTTTCGGACTGTATTTTACAGATTCCATTACTGGTTTTGCTGTTGGCTCACAACCTGATTCTATGGTCAATAAAAGCTTGATAAAAAAAACAACAGATGGAGGTTCAACGTGGACAACCTTATCACTACCTGCTTGTGCAAATAGTACACTAATAGATATTATATTTACGGATAACAATCATGGTATTGCAGTAGGAGGAAATGGATTAGTTCTTATTACCAATGACGGAGGTAATAATTGGACATGTCAAATCAGTAACACAATAAATGATTTGTGGTCAATTAGTTTTCCAACTTCTAATATCGGTTATGCTGTTGGTTATCGTAAAACAATTATTAAAACTTCTGATGGTGGAATTACTTGGAATGTTATGAACGAAGACACTACAAGTAATCTATTATTTAAAGATGTTTTTTTTCTCACCCCTGATACAGGGTTTTATGTTTGTGAAACCTTATATAGAACTACAAACGGTGGTTTATTGTGGACTAATTTTGATACACAAGTATATGATCCATATGGAATCTATTTTATCAATAAAGATACAGGATTCGTATGTGGTAATTATTATGCTGAAATTTCTAAAACTTTTGATGGGGGTCTAAACTGGAACCTTTGTTACGATGAACCTATTAATACTGGCTTTACATCAATACAATTCGTTAATGATTCAGTCGGTTTTGCGATTGGTGGTATCGGAAGTGAACCATTACTTTCACCAGGTCCAACATTTATAAAGACTAATGACGGAGGGAATACATGGTTCTATGACACTACTATTTTTAATCTTTTATATTCTTTAGGTTACGCATACAATTCTTCATTAAATTCAATATTTTTTATTAACAATGATACAGGATTTGTTACTATTGGTTATAGAGGCTTAATCTTAAAAACAACGACCGGTGGTGGAATGACAAATGTTAATATGATTAATCAAAAAAAAGAAAGGATAAACATTTATCCTAATCCTGTAAACGATGTGCTTTACATTAATTATAACCAGACAAATAAATCTTGTTACATAAGCATTACAAATATTTATGGTCAGCCTGTGCTTACCAAGTCATTGGGTGATAACAATATATTGAATATTTCATTTTTGGCA
>JBBIKO010000156.1:0-1747 GCA_037445415.1 Bacteroidota bacterium | reverse complement strand
AGTAAAGAAGAAATTATATTTACATCAAAATTTATTAAAAATGAAATCATGCACGGTTTCTAACCCGCTGCAAGCCTCATTTTTGCTTTAAACATAGTGCTTTGACAATAATGTTGAAAGTCGGCAAAAACGAAGGACTGCAGCGATTCCGTTAGCAGAAATTCTATTTCAGCGACTGCAAGCAATTAAACGGACAAAAAACATATACTTACAGCGAACTATTATGACAACTTGTACTGACAACATACCGACCACACAAGCCAATGCTCAGTATTTTTACCGATTTTGTATCTAAAAATGCTTAGTTGTTTGACATCCAAATTCGCGTAAGCACTACTATCGCATTTTAAGAATAACAAAAATGTATATAATTACTTATAAATAATACGAAATGAAATTTTTACAAAAAGTAACGAAGTTGGGAAAATAAGAGTAATCTTCTTCATTTTTATTTTAAAATATATTTTACCAACCAGGACCTAAATCGCCAATTATTATTCTTATAAAGTCAACTAAAACCCATATTGATAAAGCTATTAAAATAATATAGCCAATAAAAAAGAATGAAGTAAGCAAACCCACTAAAAACATTGCCAACTGGATAATTCCTTTTGTATTATTTCCTAAATAAAAACTGTGAATTCCAAGTGCTCCCAAGAAAAAGCATAAAAGTAATGCTACAATTTGATTTTTTCCTTTACTATTAGGTTTATTTGCTAACAATAATGGAAAATCTTTTTGGTTTTCTTTAATCTTTTTTATAATTTCCGATTTATATGCTAATTGTGTGTTGTGTACTTGCGATGATTTAGGAAAATTTTCATTTAAAGCTAATGCAGTTTGTAATTTTTCTTCATTGAATGTTGTTTTTAACGCTTCTTGGTGGAAAATAAGTTTGTTGTCTTGAGTAAATTGTAAATCTAATTCCCCAGATTTTTCATTTTTTACATTAACTATTAGTGAATTTGTTTCTTTTTTCTTTTTTGTACTATTGTTTTCTACAAAAAATCCAGGACGATACAAACGTTTTTCAATTGTACATGAAGTTTGTAACAATAAAATTCCTGAAAAAACAACTAAAATTAATAAATTTGTTCTCATATAGATTTTTTTTAACATCTATTTTAACGAAATTTTTTTTTTTAAAGTTTACTTTTGTACTAAAAAAATGGAAAAATTTATTGTATATAACCCGACACAATTATTTTTTGGTTCGAATTGTGTGTCAACATATTTTTCGAAATATGTTCAAGGTTTAGGGAAAAAAGCTTTAATAGTATTAGGAAAAAGCTCGGCTAAGAAAAATGGATCGTACAACGATGTAATTGAGCAATTAAATAAATCTGGTATTTCTTTTGTTGAGTATTGGGGTATTAAGGGCAATCCAGATGCAGAAGATGTTAAGAAAGCTATAATAATAGGTCGTAAAGAGAATGTTGATTTCATAGTTGCAATCGGTGGAGGAAGTGTTATTGATTCGGCTAAAATAATTGCTCTGTGCATTCAAAAAGATTTCGATCCTTGGGATGTAGTTAAAAATGTAATAAAACCCCAAAATGCATTACCAATTGTTGTTGTGCTAACAATAGCGGCAACTGGCTCTGAAATGAATCCTTATGCTGTTATTCAAAACAACGAAACAAAAGAAAAAATTGGTTATTTTTCACCGTTTATCTTTCCGAAATACTCTTTTTGCGATCCGACTTATACTTTAAGTGTTTCTAAGGAATACACTGTTTATGGGATT
>JBBIKO010000155.1:0-5307 GCA_037445415.1 Bacteroidota bacterium | reverse complement strand
GTAAAAGTGATTATATTCTGAGCTTGTTAAGTTGTTTAAATATGCTCTTAATAAATTACCTAACCAAATAAAACATTCCTTTCGAGCAGTTATGTTCATTTTTAGTAGTTAATAGAATCCTATAGAAAAGAAGAATATATTATTGATGTAATCGTAGAAATAAACAGAATATAAATAATAAAGGAAAGTAAATATAATGATGATAATGACAATCCAATAATTGCACAAATATAGCCTGCTCGATTGTTTTTGTATGATTCAATAGTATATTTTTCAGGCGATTCTTTGTATAATTTATTTGCTTTATTGCCTAAAACAATGGATATAATCCCTAATGTTATTCCTACAATTCCAAAGCATGAACATAGAGCAATAGAAATAATTCCCATAACTAAAACTCCTGCAGAATAGGGAAGTGGAATTTGTAAATTATTATTTACATTTTGCTGATTTGGTTGAGATGTATTAGTTTCCAAAATAAATAAATTTAAAATTTATACAAATTAAATAATTTTATTTAAGAATGTCAATTATTTTGTTGTTGTTTTTTTGCACGAAGCATATGTTTTTTATTTATAGCTCCTTTTAACCGCTCTATTTCAAAACCAACATTTATTAAATTATTCTTTGCAAATCTATTACATGCATAAGTTACTAAATAACCGTTCGGTTTTAAAGCATTGTATAATTTTTTGAAAACACCTTCTGACCATAATTCTGGTTGACTCTTAAAACTAAATGGATCGAAATAAATCAAATCAATTAGACAATCAAACTTATAGGTTACTATATCTGCACAAATTTTCCTTATGATAAAATTATCGGTGATAAATATAGTTTTGTTCCAAGGGATATCGAGAATCTTTTTTAAAAAACTTTTAATTTTATTATCTGAAAATTGATTAGTTAAATTTTCAAATATGCCATTAGGTAATGGAAACATGTCAATAGTTTCGTAGTAAATTATTTGCGACTCAGGTTTATTAATAAGTGTAAGCAATGCATTAAGGCCAGTACCAAATCCCATTTCAAATATGTTTATTGATTTTTCATTTTTAAACAGTAACAACCCTTGGTTGAAAAAAACGTGCATGCTTTCGTTGTAAGCTCCTTGAACAGAATGAAATGTTTCGTTGAATACGTTGTCTTTAATTGTATAAGAACCATCTGATGTTTGAATTATCTCAAATCTTTCCATTTACAAATCGGAATAAAAACGATTATTTCGTAAAAAGAAATTAAAAACGATACTGCCTTTATATATTACAGGTATATTTTTATAAACCAACTTGTTTAAGTTTTCAATACGACTATTTCTTAATAATTTATATGATTTATAAAAATCGATATGAGCTTTAATCACTGCCCAAGCATTTTTAAATTCAAAACCTAAAGTAAATTTTATGAAAGCAATTATATCAAGAAAAATTCTAAAAAATAATTTATTAAAAACTTGATTAGGAACATTTTTGTATAACAAATACAAATTATTTCTAAAATTCAGATAAGTTTTAAATGGACTCATTTTACTTAGCGTAGCACCTCCTAAATGGTAAACAACAGATTGTGGAATACAAGCAACTTTATATCCTCTTGCCCATAGTCTCCAACACAAATCTATTTCTTCCATGTGTGCAAAAAAATTTTTATCTAATCCTCCAACATCTTTATATACAGATGTCCTTATCACAAGACAAGCACCAGAAGCCCAAAAAATATCAATAATATCATCGTATTGACCTTTATCTTGTTCAATTACATTAAATATTCTACCACGGCAAAATGGATAACCAATCTTATCAATAAAGCCTCCAGCAGCTCCTGCATATTCAAAGTATTTTTTATTTCGGTAAGAACGAATTTTAGGTTGACAAGCAGCTACATTCTTGTGTTTTTCCATGTAATTTATTAAAGGATAAAGCCAGTTTTCTGTTACTTCTACATCAGAGTTAAGCAAAACAGTATATTCTTCTAATATTGATTCAATTGCTTTATTATAACCTTCTGCAAAACCATAATTAATCTGTAGCGAAATAATTTTTATTCCTGAAAAATTAGTTTTAACAAAATCAATTGAATCGTCGGAACTACCGTTATCGGCTAAATAAATGTTAGCTATTTCAGGAGGTGAATGATGAACAACAGCAGGTAAAAACTCCTTTAAAAGTTCTTTGCCATTCCAATTTAATATAACAACAGCAACTTTCAATATTTTTTTATTTAACAAAAGCAAAGATACAAACAACAGACAAATATTTTGAATTATTTTGGATGAAATGAAGTTAAAAAATAATCAAAAGAAGTAAGCAGAAAGAAACTAATTTACGAACGTTATTAAATATAACTTGTTGATTATTAAGCATAAAATAAAGAGCTATTAAAAAATTAAATAAACAAATACAAATATAAACTTTTAAAGTTAATTTTGTAAAGTTTAGAATGAATACATTTGAAGAAATACTCAATAAATTTTCTTTGCCACTTAGCGATCCAGTATTAATATTTTCGCTTTTACTACTTATTATTTTATTTTCTCCATTGATTCTCAATAAATTGAATATCCCTTCTATTGTTGGGCTTATTATATCTGGTATAGTTCTTGGTCCACATGGTTTAAATATACTGGCGTTAAATGATGTTATTAAACTATTTTCAACAATTGGTTTGCTTTATATAATGTTTATTGCTGGTTTAGAATTAAATTTAAAAGAATTTGTTGCAAATAGAAATAAAAGTTTAGTATTCGGATTTTTTACATTTACAATACCTATTGCGATTGGATTTCCTATTGTATATTGGGGCTTAGGCTATAATTTAATTGCTAGTTTTCTTATAGCTAGTATGTTTGCAACTCAAACTTTGGTTGCATATCCAATAGTGAGCAGGTTAGGTGTTTCTAAAAATGAAGCAGTTGCTATTACGGTTGGAGGAACAATATTTACCGATACAGCAGTTTTAATAAATTTAGCAATAATAAAAAATATACATCATCAAAATGTAGATACACTACATTGGATACTATTAACTATTAAGGTATTACTTTTTTTAGTAATAATTTTTGCTTTTATTATGCCTATTACTCGATATTTTTTTAAGATTCTTGAGAGCGAAAAATATTCGCATTATATATTTGTTCTATCAATTTTGTTTATTTCAGCATTTTTAGCACAAATTGCAGGATTAGAGCCAATAATAGGAGCATTTGCCGCAGGTTTAGCTTTAAATTCATCAATTCCTAAGTCGGGACCTTTAATGAATCGTATCGAGTTTATTGGTAATACTTTGTTTATTCCTTTTTTTCTAATTTCTGTTGGAATGATAATAGATATTAAGATGTTTTTTAGGGGTTACGAGGCTTTAATAGTTGCTTTTATTATAATAATAGTTGCTTTATTAGGTAAATGGGTTGCTGCCCTTTTTACACAATTAATTTTTAGATATACTTATGCACAACGACAGTTAATTTATGGATTAAGCAGCGCACATGCTGCAGCTATACTTGCTTTTATATTGGTAGGTTACAACGAACAAATTATTGATGACAAAATTTTTAACTCTACAATCATACTTATACTGGTTTCTTGTCTGGTTTCGTCATTTGTTACAGAAAAAAATGCAAAACGCTTAATCCTTGATAATAAGGACAGGAAAACTACTGAATATGTGTATTTTAAAGGCGATAATATTCTTATTCCGATTATTAATTGGGAGAAATTGCCATACGTATTACGCTTTGCTATTCTATTACGCGAAAAAAAATCGTATTATCCTATTTCATTACTTACAATAGTTCCAAATGATGAAGAAGCAGAAACAAATATTGTAAAATCGAGAAACAAAATTGAAGAATTTTTAGATGCGGCATCTGCCACAGAAACGCCTATTAATTCTATTGTTATCATCGAACAAAATATATCTGGAGGAATTATTAGAACAGCTCGTGAAATTATGGCAAATACAATTATTTTAGGATGGACACAATTACATAGCTTTTTCGACAAAATTATTGGACAAAAGACAGACACAGTTCTTCAAGTTTTAGATAAAAATGTAATGATAGTAGATATTAAAAAGCCTATAAATATTGCGAAAAGATTAATAATATTTGCTCCAAAATATGCAGAGAGGGAGTACGGTTTTTATTTTTGCTGCACAAAAATTGCTAAACTATCTTCCGAAATAATGACTTCAATTATTTTTTGTGGGGACCTTAATACAAAAAAATCATTAGAACAGTTTCTCAAAAATAATAATCACCCGTCAAACATTGGGTTTATAGAAACAAACAATATTAACAATTTTACAAGTTTATTAAATTTTAACGACGAACAAGATGTCTTAATATTTATTTCTGCTCGTAATGGAACAATCTCGCACGTAAATTATTTAGATGAAATACCACAATTTCTTAATAAAAATTTCGAAACATTTTCTAAAATAATAATTTATCCTCAACAAGCAGTTATGGCATATAAAGATTTTAATATTATTTATGATAATCCTAATAAAAGTACCTTACAAAAAGGGATAAAAGTTATTAATATTTTTGGAAAAGGCCTAACATACATACTTAAGAAAAAACATTAAATATAAAAAGAAAGCTTTATTCATATATTATAATAATGTATAAATTCACTCTTATCATAATAATGAAGTAAGTTTTTTTTATAGAATAAAAGTTAGAAGGTTAAATAATTCTAATTTAAGCTTTTAAAAAATAATTAAAAAATTTTTGTAGAAATGTTTGGAAATATAAAAAAACACTATTAATTTTGCATTCCAATTTTATGAATAAAGGTTCATAAAAAAGTTGAAAAAAAAAATTTGGTAATTTAAAAAAAGGTTCTTATCTTTGCAGTCCATTTTTAAGAAATAAAATATAATTGTTGGTTCTTTGAAAGATTGTAAAAAGGAAGAGACGAGGTAAGTGATTGTCAATTCCTGATGAATAACTATCTTGACCAGTATTAAACTTTATTACAATGAAGAGTTTGATCCTGGCTCAGGATGAACGCTAGCGGCAGGCCTAACACATGCAAGTCGAGGGACACGGAATGTAGCAATACATTCTGGTGACCGGCGCACGGGTGAGTAACGCGTATGCAACCTTCCTCTAACTGGGGGATAGCTCTGAGAAATCGGAATTAATACCCCATAATATTTTTTTGAGGCATCTCAAAAAAATTAAAGCTCCGGCGGTTAGAGATGGGCATGCGTGCTATTAGTTAGTTGGTGAGGTAACAGCTCACCAAGACTATGATGGCTAGGGGGTCTGAGAGGATGATCCCCCACATTGGTACTGAGACA
>JBBIKO010000154.1:0-5341 GCA_037445415.1 Bacteroidota bacterium | reverse complement strand
TTATCAATTGGGCTATGAAAATAACGGGTTAATGATTTTGCCCCCAATGGCTTTAATAACCATAGGTATAATTATTTGGATACATCGTAGTATGAATAAAACTTTAATTGAAAAATAAACTATTATGGAACATTTTTTCAACATATTAGTTAAAGCAATATTTATCGAAAACTTAGTATTTGCTTTCTTTTTAGGTATGTGTTCGTATTTAGCTGTATCTAAAACAGTTAAAACAAGTAATGGACTTGGAATAGCTGTTATCTTTGTTTTAGTTATAACGGTTCCTTTAAATTATTTAATAAACAAGTATATTTTAAATGAAGGAGCTTTAACATGGTTAAGCAAAGCTTATGCAGATGTAGATTTAAGTTATTTAAGTTTTATAGTTTTTATTGCTTCAATAGCTGCTATGGTTCAGTTGGTTGAAATGTTTGTAGAAAAATTTTCACCTTCTTTGTACAATGCCTTGGGTATTTTTCTGCCACTTATTGCTGTAAATTGTGCAATATTAGGGGCATCTTTATTTATGCAAGAAAGAGAATATTCCACAATTTTAGAGGTTTTAGCGTTTGCCATTGGGAATGGTATAGGTTGGTGGCTTGCAATAGTATTGTTAGCAGCGATCAGAGAAAAAATGGCTTATTCAAATGTCCCTGCACCGTTACGAGGTTTGGGTATTACATTTATTTTAACAGGTCTAATTGCTGTTGCTTTTATGAGTTTTATGGGAATTCAAATTTAAAATAATGAATTATGGTATTTGCTGATGTTATACTAAGTCAAACATTAATTATTGGTACAATTTTCTTTTTTATATTAATTATATCTTTAGTATTATTACTATTATATGCAAAATCAAAATTAATTCAATCAGGACCAGTTAAAATTACCATAAATGAAGAGAAAGATATAGAAACAACAGCCGGAAGTAATTTATTAACTACTCTTGCAAATCAGAAAATATTTCTTCCATCGGCATGTGGCGGTGGTGGAACATGTGGGATGTGTAGGTGTATAGTTGTAGAAGGCGGTGGCGAAATATTACCCACGGAAATAGGCTTTTTCACAAGAAAACAAATATTGCAAAATTGGCGTCTTGGTTGTCAGGTTAAAGTTCGTAATGATATAAAAATACAAGTGCCTGAAGAAGTTTTAGGTATAAAAAAGTGGGAATGCGAAGTTATATCGAATCGTAATGTAGCTACATTTATAAAAGAATTTGTAGTTAAGTTGCCAGATGGTGAAAAATTAATTTTTCGTTCTGGAGGTTATATTCAAATAGATGTACCCAAGTGTGTAGTAGATTTTTCGAAAGATATTTATGTTGAAGAAGAGTATCGCGATGAATGGGATAAATATAAAATGTGGGATTTGAAAATGGTAAATAACGAAGAAGTGTTCAGAGCATATTCTATGGCAAGTCATCCTGCTGAAAATAATATAATTATGCTAAATGTTAGAATTGCAACTCCACCCTGGGATAGTAAGACTCAAAGTTTTATGAAGGTTAATCCAGGTGTATGTAGTTCTTTTATATTTAGCAGAAAACCAGGCGATAAAGTATATATAAGTGGTCCTTATGGCGAGTTCTTTATTAAAGACACAGATAGAGAAATGATGTTTATTGGTGGTGGGGCAGGTATGGCTCCTATGCGTTCTCATATATTCGACTTGTTTTTAACTAAACAAACAACACGTAAAGCAACATTTTGGTACGGAGCACGATCTAAAAGGGAAGTGTTTTACGAAGAGCATTTTAGAAAAATAGAACAAGAATTTCCTAATTTTAAGTTCATAATTGCATTGTCTGAACCAAAACCAGAAGATATTTGGACAGGTTTAACAGGCTTTATACATCAAGTGATTTATGATGAATATTTGAGTAAACACGAATCGCCCGAAGATATTGAATATTATCTTTGCGGTCCACCTATGATGAACCAGGCTGTTTTAAAAATGCTTGACGATTTAGGTGTACCAAAAGAAATGATTGCTTTCGATGATTTTGGAGGGTAGTTTTTATAACATATATAATTTTCTAGTACTTAAAGACATAAAAATTTAAAATTCATCAAATTTTTAGCATACCTTTGTAAAAATTTTTATATGAATTGGGATAAGTTAGACCCGACAGAACAAGAAGGTTTCGCAAAAATTGAATTGTATAACGATTCTGTAACTAAATCATTATCGGAGCATTATTATTGGGTACTCGGTTTAATAGGCGAAAACCCCACACGCGAAGGACTTTCCAAAACTCCTGAAAGAGTTGCTAAGGCATTACAATTTTTAACACATGGATATCATTTAAATCCCGAAGAAATTTTAAACTCAGCAAAATTTAAAGAAGATTATCGTCAGATGGTAATAGTTAAAAATATTGAAATATATTCATTGTGCGAACATCACTTACTCCCTTTTTTTGGCAAAGCCCATGTAGCGTACATTCCAAATGGTTATATAACAGGCTTAAGCAAAATAGCTCGGGTGGTAGATGCTTTTGCTCGTCGATTGCAAGTACAAGAAAGGTTAACTACGCAAATAAAAGAATGTATTCATAAAACGCTTAATCCATTGGGGGTAGGTGTTGTTATAGAAGCACAACATTTGTGTATGATGATACGCGGTATTCAAAAGCAAAATAGCGTAACAACAACAAGCGACTTTTCTGGTGTATTTTTAAAAGAGCCAACACGTTCCGAATTTCTGCATTTAATAAGCGAAAAATTACATTAATTGTAAAGATTAAGAAAATTCCTGTTTTCTTTTAATTCATATAAACCTGGCATACTATCTTTTATCAATTTTATATTTAACCCAAATTCGTATTTGAAAATATAGCGAAAAGTATTTACAGACGAGATGTCTTGATATAATGAATCTTTGTTAGACAAAAATATTGCGTTTAATATATGTGTTCTACAATATTTAACTATTTCGTAATTCTTATGGCTGAAAAATGGTCCGTGATCAGACTGTAGTATTATTATTGGTTTAATGTTTGAATCTTTATAACTATTAAAAATTTTTGTAATTATTTTCATCATTTCATTTGATATAAATGCAAGTTGTTCGATGTACGATTCTTTGGGGTCCCAAGTTTTATCTGAAAAGCTATTAGTAGGCTTTAATTCTCCATTTCTATTAAAAACATAAGGTGGATGAGGACAAACAATATGTGCAAAAACAAATTTTGGCGATTTATAACTATAATCAAAATTTTTTATAAAACTCAATTGTTGATTTATTCTAAAAAAAGGAATAATTCCGATTAAATCATCAAGTCTGAGAATGGTATTTTTTAGTATAGTGCGTTCGTAATCGTTAATAATTTCTTTATTCAAATCTACATCTGTGCATAAAAACTTGTTGCTTACAGTATAACCTGAATTAACAGTGAAAATAGTATAACCAAGCGATTTAAAAGCTCTAAAAACAAAATTGTCGTACATCGAAATGAATGAATTGTTGTCAAGATATTTCATATTGAGTATAGAAGTCAACGAATTGTATGTAAAATAATAATTTGAATAAGAATTATTTGCAATATAAAAGCCATTACTCATTAAAAAGTTGTAAAAAGTATCGTTTTCGTATTTGTAAAAATTTTTTAATACTTTGAAATTAGCGTATCCGTCTAAAATGAAGTAATATACATCGGGTTTAGGACTATTTGTTTGCAATGTAACTTTGTTGTTACATTCTTTACTTTCTTTTTCTCTATAGTAAGGATTTATTATTATGAAAAAAAGGTTGAATACGATAAGCGAAGGAATTAAAACATTTAACAGTTTGGTTAAATTGTAGAAATAGTAGCGAGAAATTCTTACAACAAAATATGCTAAAACAAAAGCTAAAATAAAAAATAAAATAAGGTAACGGTGTATATTTTCAAAAGGCCAGTAACCTGCATAGTATAATTTTTCGAGATAATCGTAAATAAAACCATAATTAGATAATAAAAACAAAACAATGCTCGACCATATACCTGCTTTTAAAATTTTTTTTAAAAATAAAAAATATGCACAAAATAAAACAAAAGTACTTATGAATAAAGAAATTATCAAAGGCCTGTAAATAACATCTATAGTTAATATATGGGCATTTTTTGCATAAAGGAAAATAGCAAAATAAGTTAATATAAATAAGGTATGTAATGGGTATTTTTTTAGCAGTTCTTTCATTTTCTTATCATAAAGAAAAGTATCCTACCGTTATTGTATAATGTTTCATTTATAGTAAAATATTTCGAAAAACATGAAACAAAGTTTTTTTCAGAATAGTCGGAATAGGTATCTTTTTTATTTTGCAATAATTTTTGTATTTGAATATCGCTTTTTGGAACAAATTCTATTATTAATTGTTTACTCAACTTTGCAAAAAAGTTAGCAATATGTTCAACAGGAATGTTATAAAAGATTCTTAAATGGTGTATTAAAGCTAAAGCTATAGTTTTGTTTTCTGTTCCAATACGGTCTAAAAAACTTATTCTTTCTTTGTTGTTCCATCCAATCGAAGGACTGGGATTAGTAATATCAACTACCAACGGTAAAATTTTATCATCGGTATTTAAATTATTGTACAAACTATCTACAACAATTTCATCGTTATCTATAGCTATTATATAGTTATTGGGGTGTTTAATTGCTTTTGAAAAAAATCCTTCGTTACAACCTATGTCTAAAATAAATTCGTTTTGACTGCTTTTAATATTTTTATTGACAAAATTTAATTTTTCATTTATTGATGTTTCGTTGTAAGAACAAGTTTTATAATAATTTGTCCAATTCGATGTGTTTTTTATTTTAAGTTTATCAATTTTTTCGTACAAATGTTCAATAATATTTAACAATTTGTGTTTTGCAATATATACATTTTGTTTCGAAGGGGGAAATTGATTTACGTGTTTTTTTATTTTTTTTGAATGAGAATGAATGTGTAATGTACATAAACTGTTGAAATATGTTTTAACTGGCAGTGTTTTACTTACTAATGAAATCGGAATTCCATCAATGTTGCTTAGTAGAAATTGTGAATATTTAGTATCAGTGTATTTCATTAAAATAAGCGGTGCTAAAAAATGTTCGCAAAATTGTTTATATGCTATCCATGGTTGTCCTTCGTTGTATAATTCGAATGATGTAGTATCTATAAAAATTGGATTATTACCAATAAATTGTATATTATATGCACTTGCATCTTTTAGTGTTATACCGTGTTTGAGAGCTTCGTATTGAATTTTTAAGGTTAAAAGAGCTGCCGATTTTAATTGTGAAAACGACCACTCGTATGGAAAAGATAAAAACGGCACACAACAGGCGGTATATTTTATTACCGAGTT
>JBBIKO010000153.1:0-5359 GCA_037445415.1 Bacteroidota bacterium | reverse complement strand
ACCGTCTGGTGCTGTTAACACGTCTCTTTTCCCCATATTTACCATAGGTTCAATAGCAATTGTCATTCCTTCTTTAAAAATTACACCCTTACCCTTTTTACCAAAGTTTGGAACCTGTGGTGCTTCGTGAAGTGATTTTCCTATTCCATGCCCAACTAATTCCCTTACAATAGAAAAACCTTTCCCTTCAACGTAAGTTTGTATTGCATTCCCCAAATCGCCTATTTTAACACCATCGCGTACAATTTTAATGCCCAAATATAGTGCTTCTTTTGTAACGTTTATGAGTTTTTGGGTTATACTTGGAACATTTCCTATGACAAAAGTATAAGCCATATCGGTATGAAACCCTTTATAACAAACACCTCCATCAACAGACACAATGTCTCCTTCACGAAGTGCGTAATTTGATGGAATACCATGCACTACCTGATTGTTGACAGAAATACACAAAGTAGCTGGATAGTTTTGATATCCTTTAAATGAAGGGACGGCATTGTTTTTGCGAATAAACTCCTCTGCTTTAATGTCTATTTCTATCGTTCGAACACCTGGCTTCATCATATTTTTAATTAGTCCAAATGTTCGAGAAAGTATATCAGCACTTTCTTTCATTAGTTTAATTTCTTCCTCAGTTTTAATAAATATCATCAAAGAACCTAGTATTTATATTACATGGATGATACTCCAGGCGAACGACCTTTTATTCGACCGCTTTTTGTAAATCCATCGTAATGACGCATGATTAGGTAGCTTTCAATTTGCTGTAAGGTGTCTAAAACTACACCAACTAAAATTAAGAGTGAAGTTCCTCCAAAAAATTGTGCAAATTGATTGTTTATACCTAAAAGAATTGCAAATGCTGGCATGATTGCAACAATACCCAAAAATATGGATCCAGGTAAGGTTATTCTTGACATAATTGTATCTATAAATTCGGCTGTTTTTTTACCTGGTTTAATTCCAGGAATAAAGCCTCCATTCTTTTTCATATCATCTGCCATTTGAATAGGATTCATTATAATGGCTGTGTAAAAATATGTAAAAGCTATAATTAAAATAAAAAATACTAAGTTATACCAAAAACTAGTATAGCTCGAAAAAGCTGCAGCTATACCCGATGCTGAATCTCCTGCAAAACCAACAATTATTGTAGGAATAAACATTAATGCTTGAGCAAATATTATAGGCATAACTCCTGCTGCATTTATTTTTAGAGGAATATATTGTCGAACTCCACCGTATTGTTTATTACCAACTATACGTTTTGCATATTGAACGGGGATGCGACGTGTTCCTTGAACTAATAAAATACTTCCAGCAATAACCAATAACAAAAAGAGTATTTCTACTAATAATACAACTAAACCTCCTGCACCATCGAGCCTTGAAGCAAATTCTGCTCCAAAAGCATAAGGTAATTCAGCAATAATACCAACCATGATAATCATGGAGATACCATTCCCGATACCTTTGTCAGTAATTTTTTCACCAAGCCACATAACAAAAATTGTCCCAGCAGTGAGTAAAAACATACTCGATATAGTAAAGGCTCTTCCCGATATTACAAATGCTTGTTCGGGTAATTGATAATGTAAGTTAGTTAAATAGCTTGGTGCTTGTAAAAGTAAAATTGCAACTGTTAAGTATCGCGTAATTTGATTTATTTTTTTTCTTCCACTTTCGCCTTCTTTTTGTAGTCTTTGAAAGTATGGAACTGCTATACTTAGCAATTGTACAACAATTGATGCAGAAATGTATGGCATTATGCCTAACGCAAATATGGACGCATTAGAAAATGCTCCTCCTGAAAACATATCAAGCAAACCTAATATTCCTTCTGATGTTTGTTGTTTTAAGTTTTCTAATTGTGAAGGATCTATTCCAGGAAGAACTACAAAAGAACCCAAGCGATAAACAAGTAAAATACCAAATGTATATATGATTCTTGTACGAAGTTCTTCTATTTTGTATATATTTTTTAATATTTCGCTAAATCGTTTCATGAATTATAATTTTGTAACTTTTCCCTCAACTGCTAAGATTGCTTTTTCAGCACTTGCGCTAAATGCGTGTGCTTTAACTTCAACTTTTTTTGTTAATGTGCCTACTCCTAAAATTTTTACTAAACAATTTTTTGGTATTAAACCATATTCGTACATTAGTTCGGGGTCTATTACTTGCGAGTTAGTTTTTTGAGCTATTTGTTCGATAGTTATTAAATTAACTGCCTTATATGCTTTGCGATTGATATTTTTAAAACCAAACTTAGGTGATGTCCGTTGCAAAGGCATTTGTCCTCCTTCAAATCCACGTTTTTTGCTATATCCAGAACGTGATTTTGCTCCTTTATGTCCACGTGTTGATGTTCCACCTTTTCCAGAACCTTCACCTCTTCCTAATCTTTTCTTTTCTTTATGAACTGAACCTTCAGCTGGTTTTAAATTACTCAAATCCATATAATATATTTATTATAAATATTCAACTTTAATTAGATGTTTTACTTTTTTAATCATGCCCTCAATTTGAGGATTTAAATTATGCTCAACAGAATTATTTAATTTTTTTATCCCCAAAGCATCTAATGTAGCTCGTTGCGTTGGGTTTGAACCTATTCTGCTTCTTACTTGAGTTATTTTAACTTTTTTCATAACTTTGAATATTAGCCATTCAATACTTTTTCTAATGGGATGTTTCGTTGTTGCGCAATCATGTGAGCATCTTTCATTTGCATAAGTGCTTTCATTGTTGCTTTTACCAAATTATGAGGATTTGAGCTACCTTTTGATTTAGCTAATACATCCTTAACGCCAACACTTTCAATTACAGCTCGCATAGCTCCTCCTGCTTTTACACCAGTACCGCTAGAAGCAGGTTTTAAAAACACTTTTGCTCCTCCAAATTTAGCTTCTTGTTCATGAGGTATTGTACCTTTTAATATAGGAACTTTGATTAAGTTTTTCTTTGCGTCTTCTACAGCTTTTGCAATAGCTGTTGTTACTTCATTTGCTTTTCCTAAGCCATATCCAACTATTCCATTTTCGTTTCCAACAACTACAATAGCTGAAAAGCTAAAATGACGTCCACCTTTGGTTACTTTTGTAACTCTTTTAACTGCAACTAAACGATCTTTTAATTCTAAATCGGTAGTTTTTATTTTTCTAATTCCAGTTGTTAACATAATTCATTAAAATTTAAGGCCATTTTGTCTTTCTGCTTCTGCTAATGCTTTAACTCTTCCATGGTAAAGATACCCATTTCTGTCGAATACAACCGACTTAATTCCAGTTGAAAGAGCTTTTTGTGCTATAAGTGTTCCTACTTCTACAGCTTTTTGTGTTTTTGTTCCTTGCATTTGACTTATTTCTTTTATTCTTGATGATGCAGAAACTAATGTTTTACCATTTATGTCGTCTATTAATTGAACAAAAATATTTTTGTTACTACGATAAACGCTCATTCTCGGTTTATCGGGTGTTCCGCTAACTTTTTTGCGGATTCTCATTTTTATTTTTATTCTTCTTTCTAATTTAGATTTTTCCATAGCTTATGCTTATTTATTTCGCAGCAGATTTTCCTGCTTTACGACGTAATACTTCTCCGACAAATTTTATTCCTTTCCCTTTGTATGGTTCTGGCTCTCGTAGTGAACGTATTTTTGCAGCAACCTGACCAAGTAATTGCTTATCAATACTAGTTAACGTAATAATTGGGTTTGAACGACGTTCTGTTATAGCTGTAACATTTACTTCGGGTGGCATTTCAATTATTATATCATGAGAATAACCCAATGATAATGTTAACAATTTTCCATTTGCTTCTGCTTTATATCCTACACCAACTACTTCTTGTTTTATTGTCCATCCTTGCGAAACTCCAATTACCATGTTTTTTATTAGTGCACGGTATAAACCATGAAACGAACGATTTTGCTTATTGTCATCAGGACGTTCTATAATAATTTGGTTGTTTTCTATTTTTATTTTAAAAGAAGGATTTACTGCTTGCGATAATTCACCTAATGGACCTTTTACCTTTACAAGATTGTCTTGTATAGTAACTTGGACTTTTTCTGGTATTGGTATGGGTAAATTTCCTATTCTTGACATAGCAACTTAATTTATAATTTTAATATACATAACAAATTACTTCACCACCAATGCTTTTAGCTCGAGCTTCTTTGTCAGTCATTAGTCCTTGTGAAGTAGATATTATAGCTATTCCCAGTCCATTTAAAACTCTGGGTAATTTATCTTTTCCTGAATATTTTCGTAATCCAGGTTTACTTACTCTTCTTAAATGTTGTATTGCAGGTTCTTTAGTATTGTGATTGTATTTTAAAGCAATTTTAATTATTCCTTGCAATCCATTGTCTTCGAACTTATAATTTAAAATATATCCTTTATAGAACAATATTTTTGTTATTTCTTTTTTTATGTTAGATGCAGGTATTTCGACAATACGATGTCTTGCTTTTACTGCATTTCTTATTCGAGTTAAATAATCTGCTATTGGATCGGTCATTTTATTATATTTTTAAAGATTTTACCAACTTGCTTTTTTAATTCCGGGTATTAATCCTGCGGAGGCCATTTCTCTGAAAGTTATACGGCTTATACCAAAAATTCTCATATAACTTTTTGGTCTTCCTGTAATAGAACAGCGATTATGTAAACGGGTAATGGAGCTATTACGAGGTAGCTTTTGTAATGCAACGTAGTTGCCCTCTTCTTTTAACTGCTTTCTTTTGGGCTCATATTTATCATAGAGAGCTTTACGTTTTCGCTCTTTTGCTTTCATTGATTCTTTTGCCATAACTTAATTCTTTTTAATATTTTTAAAAGGCATTCCAAAATGTTTTAGTAATGCATAACCTTCTTCATCTGTTTTTGCTGATGTAGTGAATGTTATTTCTAATCCCTTTATTTTTGCTACTTTATCTAAATCTATTTCGGGGAAAATAATTTGTTCTGTTATACCTAATGTATAGTTTCCTCTTCCATCTAATTTGTAGTTAACACCTTTGAAATCGCGTATACGTGGTAAGGATATACAAATTAGTCGCTCTAAAAATTCGTACATCCTATCATTTCTTAAAGTAACTTTAACTCCAATAGGCATTCCTTTTCTTAGCTTGAAGTTAGAAATGTCTTTTTTAGAATATGTTACAATAGGTTTTTGACCAGTTATTGCTGAAATTTCATTTACAGCAACTTCTATAAGTTTTTTGTCGGCTACGGCATCACCAAGTCCTTGATTTATAATAATTTTTTCTAATTTAGGTACTTGCATAACACTCTTATAGTTAAATTCTTTCATAAGAGTGGGTACAATCTCTTCTTTAAATTTCTTTTTTAAT
>JBBIKO010000152.1:0-5369 GCA_037445415.1 Bacteroidota bacterium | reverse complement strand
GATTATAATAACCATCTTGGTTTTCATCCCAGAAAGGTGCTAAATAATAATGATAATCTGGTTCGGAGTTTATAGCTGGCCAATTTTTAATATTATCGGGTATTGAATAATTAGCAAAAACTGTAGTGAGTAATTCTTGATTATTTTGTTGAACTGCTCTAAACCAACTACGAAATGTTTCTACTTCGAATTTTGAAATAGGAAAGTGTTTATCATATTTAACACACATTTCGGAAGTTGTGTTACCTCTATCGGAACCGTATGCTTTTAAAGGTCCTGTATAATAATCTTGTCCACTACGATATCTTGCCCCACATACCCGAAGTTGATTATTTACATCGGTTCCGCCAATCCATATTGCTCCTGCAAATAAAGCGTGCTTTCCGCTCCCTTTAGGAATTTCATAAAAAGGATTTGATTGTAAATCCCACCACATATCGCCGCCTGTATATACTATACATCTAACATTATTATAATCGAAAATAGTAGCTGCAGAAGGAGTTACACAACCCGAAAATGATGCTTTTTCGCGAGGTTTGGCTTCTCCCTTTTTTTCTGTTAAGTTTTTATATGCAAACAATGAGAAATTAAAATAAATGCTTAAAGTAACAATCAACGAAATTTTAATGAATGTTTTCATATATAAATTCATTTTTTACAGATTTAAAAATTAAACATAACTCCTAAACGAATAGTACGTGCAAATGAATAATTATAAGGATAATGTATGTACATTTTATAATAATTTATGTACGCTGATGGGTCGTTTTGAGAATTGATAAACACCTGATTTTTTGCATTAGCTAAATAACCATTATCGTCAGGATTTCCTGTTGTTTCATATACATTTAATATGGCTTTATTATTTAATAAATTATTTACTTCTAAATAGATATTAAGACCGGCTGTTTTATTCTTTTCTTTTCCATATTTTATTTCAATATCACGATCGAAACGTGCATTTATAGTAATACGAGCAGGTTTACGGGCACCATTTATAGAGCCAACGAGATAATTTGTATTTATGTCACGTTTACTATATGGGCTTCCTGTACCATAATTTATTGTAAAGTTAGCTCCAGTATTTTGGAAAATGTCTATACCAAACCATTTTGGTCCGTTATAAGCTGGTCCGCTAGCAAAGCGGTAATCAATATTTCCAACAATAGCATGACGTTGGTCAAAGTCTAATGGGATAGTTGTACGAAGGTTTGGCTGACCTGTTTGGATAAGAGCTTTGCTTGTTTCAGCATTTGAGCCTGTTCCGTTTGCAAATTGAAGTGTATAATTTAATCTAATAGTTATGTTTCCGGTTCTTCGTAAGTCGTAACCTATTGTCATACCTTTAACTGTACCAAAATCTATGTTTGTATAAGTCATGTATTTAACGGGATAAGCACCGTAAATGTATTGAATCTGTATCATATCGCGCATTTCGCGATAAAATGCAGAAATCTTTAATGCAGAAGTGTTAGAAAGTTTTTGTTGGAATCCAAGCTCATAGTCAATAGTTTTTTCGGTTTTTAAGGCTGGATTGTTAATAGCATCGTTAGCTTGATTAATTATATAAAGGTATTCAATAGGATTCATTCTAACATAACCGCTAGGACGCTTTGTTAAAATATCGTAATGTGCAAAAAACAAAGCAACATCTGAAATTGGAAACGAGAATGCAACACGGGGCATAACATTTATTTGAGGTTCGTAATCTTTAAAAGCTTTTACATTTATTCCTCCATCTGGATCAACTAATATTGGTGCCATACCACTTGATGCTGCAATTAAAGAAGGATCGTTAATCTGTGTTCCATAAGCATTGTACCATTTAACGTCTTCTAAATCGGTTCCTACACGATAACCGAGAATTTTATTTGGGTTATTAACATCATCGGCATAAACCACAGCATTTGAGGGCAAATTTCCTGGGTGTACACCACCATTTTGTATATTAAGTGAGCCTGGTATTTCGCTTAATTTTTTTGTTTCGTATAACGAAAATGGGTCTTTTAATACCATTTGGTTTGCGTCGAAACGATCTATACGTAAACCTACGTTAAATATTATATCTTGAAAAGCAAACTTATCTTGTATATATGCTGCCCAATAAATAGGTTGGAAAGGAGCTATTTCGCGTGTATATCTTCCATTTTCATCTTTCTTTGAAAAGAAATCGTTTAAAGTTGGTTTGCTGGTTAATTTTTTTCCATGTGCAGTATATCCATAATAAGTAACAAGGTTTCTTCCATTATTAAGTAATTCGTCTGGACTAAAAAAGTCTATTTTAAATATAGATGGATCGTACGAATCAAAGTCAATCCATTCTCTACTATTTACTGGAATTCCGAGTGCTTCACGTAATTTGTAGTCGAATTGATATTGCGTAGAAGCACTATACAAACGATCGTACCATACAGTATCTTGGAAAACTCCGTATTGGTCGTAAACGAAATGAGGATTTGCTTTATCTAATTCTAGTACATGAGCATTTGTATAAGCACGTCCAAAAACCCACAAACTCATAGGGTTAACTCCAAAATATCTATCATCACGTTGTTCGAATTCAAATCCAAGCGAAATTTCATGATCTTTTATGTCGGCAGAACCACTTGCTGAAAGACGGTATTGCATTTGATCAAGTTTAGAATATCCGTTATAAGGTGTTCCAGGTGAATTAAATAATTGATATACCAGACGTGGTGCTTGTCCATTTAACAAACCACCACCAGCTTCTACAAGAACAGAATTTGAATACATGAAACTATTTTCATCGTACAAAGAGTAATAGTAAGAAGTATATGCCGCGAGATCGGGATTAATATCGGAAGGCGTGTAAGAATAGCGAATATCACGAAAACCATCGTGAACATAAGCACCATTAGGCAAAGAGGGCAAAGTATCTGTCCAAGAATAAGAGCGAACTTTTGTTGTTTGAAATTTTCCAACATATCCGTATTTAAATAAATCGTCTTTGTGTCTTGGATCTTGAACTATTTGATTAAACTTGCTAAAGTCGAGTTGAATTTGATAATAAGCATTTTTAATTAACGCTGTTGCATTTTCTTTTTCATCTACACTTCTAAATTTTTGAGTTAAACGCAAGAAACTTCTGAAAGTATTAGAAATTGCTTCGCCATTATTATTATTATTAAATAATGTATTAGCATAATTAAATATTTTTTGTTTTTGATAATCGAAAGATAAACCACCGGTAATATTGACGTTTCTTGATATTTTATAATCAATTTTACCCTGTATCATCATTTGTTTTGAATGAACATTCTCTCTTGCTTTAATTTTTTCAAAATTTTCGCTTCTTAAATATTCAGCATTAAGCAATGTTCCAAAGCCAGATTCATTAGTTCTGTATGGATTCTTGAGTATTTCTTCAAGAACAGGATCTTTTGCTTTCCAAAAACCGATAATTGATGGTGCATCATCTTTTGAATAATTATAAGAAGCAGTTAAAAAATAACCTGCTTTAACTTCTTTTTTGGTTTTTGTTGAATCGTAAGGGTCAACTGTTTTCTTCGAAAAAAGAGGACCTGTTATCATTCCTTCTGCAAGTAAATAGTTATAGGGGTCTAAAAATTTTGAGGTAGATACTTCTATTGCGCCATGAGTTTCTCTTGAAGGGTCTTTTGTTGTAACACTAATAATACCACCAGTTACATCACCATATTTTGCAGGAATTCCTCCCATAATTACATCTATTTGTGCAGTAGCCGATTTGGGTAATGCTGTTGTTCCTCTAACCTTTACTCCATCAATAATATAAACTGTAGCTTCTGCCCTTGCTCCGCGAATGCTACCTACTTCTCCACGCTCACTATAAACACCACCTATTGTAGTTGCAACAGCTTCGGCAGTACGCCCTGGCATTTTAGCTATTTCTTTGTCTGTAACACTTCCTCCAGATTGTGTCTGGTCTTTCGAAATTAAAGGAACTACGTATTCTTTTACCTCAACTTCTTGTAATTGTTGAACAGCTGGGCTTATTTTAAAATCTTGGAAAGTTATTTTTCCTGCCATAATTTTAACCCCTTTGTATTGTAAGGGATGGTATCCTACGTATGTTGCTTTAACATCATACGTACCTGCAGGAATCGGTTTAATAACATACTTTCCGTCAAAGTCAGTCATCCCTCCTGTAACAATTTGCCCATTAAGTTCTATGGCAACATTTGCAAAGGCAATAGCTTCACCTGTTGTTGCATCTATAACTCTACCTTGCAATGTCCCAGTCTGAGCTAATACTACTGCTGACCATAGCAGCAGTGCAAAAAATAAAAACAACCTTCGAAACATAGTATTCTGATTATTACTAATTTAACTTAAAATTAACCAAAATTTAACAGCTTTTAACAAAAGTGTAAATATATATATTTTTTAAATATGAAACAATTTTTTTAAAAAAGTTATACAAAAAGAGGCTATCAAACGACAGCCTCTTTAATAAATTATTTTATAGTAATGTTATTCAATTATTACTCTATGATTTTTGCGATACGAACCATTATCTACCTCAATTGTATAGATTCCTTGTGGCATTCCTTCAAGATTGATAACTTTTTGCATATATACATCTGTTGCTTCCCAAACTATTTGTCCTAACATATTATATACACGTACTGTATAATTTTCTTCGTTTCCTAGAATCAAATTAAAAATTCCATTAGAGGGATTTGGATACACTTTCTGCATTAAAGCGCCTAAAGGTATAATTTCGCCATTAGAAGCTAAAAAACTTAAATTGTCAACAAAGAGTGTAGAGTTAACTTGTGGAGCATATCCAGCAGATGAAGCAATGATTATGTTAAAAGTATCAGGTATTTGATTAGGAATATCATATTGTATTGGCTGATTAAAAGTAGTATAATTTGCAACTGTTTGATTTGTCATAGCTCCACCCATTCCTAAAGTGTCTCTTGTTGTTCCATTCCAACGGGTTAAAATAACAGCAATAACCATTGTATCGCCATTCACATTGTTATATTTAAAAGCTCCGTTGAATGCGATAGGCTTAATACCGCCTGTTGGTACACCTCCTGAAATCCCAATAGTCATATTAAAAAGACCACAAGTTGCTATTCCTTGCATAACACCTAATAATGGAATAGTAATAGTTTTAAGCGACATTGCGTATGTCCCTGCGTATTTGTCGGTTGTTCGAGTTACTGGTGCATAAGTGTAAAATCCTAAATTCAAATTAGAAGTACTCCAAGCTTGAGGGGTAATTGTATCTGTCCATATTTCAAAACCTCCATTTGGAATAGTAGGTTGTGCATAAGTTAAATTAATAAATAATACCATTGTTGCACTTAATAATAACATTTTTTTCATAGACATAAATTTAATTGGTTAAACTGGTT
>JBBIKO010000151.1:0-5409 GCA_037445415.1 Bacteroidota bacterium | reverse complement strand
ATTAATTTTTTCTATACGCATAATTATATATAATGAAATTGTTTAAAAAAGAATTGCACAGCAAAATAACATGGTTAGGAAATGAACTTTTTGGCGTTAAAAATCCTAATACTACAATAAAACGTTTTGAGTTATTATTCATGTTATGGAATTGTCCTATAAATCTTTCTTTTTTGAAATTAAAACCACATCAAATACAGGAATTTAAACAATTATTACTAAAAAATAAACCAAATGGAATGATTCATAAGTTAAATGAAGAGCAATTGTTAAAATTGGTGGATTTGATGGAATAAATTTCTAAAATAAATTTTAAATTAGCGATTGAAACAAATTCATTATTTTTGAAAAAAAATATGAAAACGTTTTTTTACATTATTCTAGTATTTTTGTTTATTTCGTGTAGCAGAAAAGATTCCGAGCAAGTTTATAAGTGCAACATATTTGAACTTTATCCATGGATTGAAAAGGGAAAAATAAAAGAAATTAATTTGCCCAATCATCCTTATGTAGCTTATGTTGACAGTACTTGTGAATTTAGTTTTGGATTTCAAGCATATTATAAAAATATAAAACCATCAAACCCAAAAAAGGTAACTATTTCGTGCGAAGTTTACCCTTACAATTTACCCAACAACGTTCAATTAGTGTTGGAAATGAAAGAAAATGACACAAATATTTTCTGGAAGTCGGAAGAAATAACCAATGGGAAAGTAGGCGAATGGAATAAATTATTGTTATCAGCATATATTCCGCAAAAATTACCACCTGATGTAAGTATTTTGGTTTATTTATGGTCGCCAAACAAAGAAACAGCACTTGTTGATAATTTTTTGGTAAAGTTTGAATAAAATATATGTATAAGAGTAAGAAGGTTGTAATTGTAATGCCAGCTTATAATGCCGAAAAAACTTTATATGTAACTTATTCCGAAATTCCTTTTGATATTGTAGATGAAGTTATCTTAGTTGACGATGCCAGTAACGATAATACGGTTACTATTGCTAAGCAATTAGGTATCCATCATATTATACGTCATCAAAAAAATCTTGGTTATGGAGGCAATCAAAAAACTTGTTACGATAAAGCTCTTGCACTTGATGCCGACATAATAATAATGCTTCATCCCGATTATCAATATACGCCAAAACTTATTCCATCGATGGTTAGCCTTTTAGCCAGCGGCTTGTATTCTGTTGTTTTTGGTTCGCGAATACTTGGAAATGGAGCATTAAAAGGCAATATGCCACTTTACAAATATATTTTCAACCGCATACTAACATTTATTCAAAATTTTTTGCTTGGACAAAAATTGTCAGAATATCATACAGGTTACAGAGCGTTTACACGAAATGTGTTGTTAAATATAAATTATCATGCCAATTCCAACGATTTTGTTTTTGATAATCAGATGATAGCTCAAATATTTTTTGCTGGATACGAAATAGCCGAAATAACTTGTCCGACAAAATATTTCGAAGATGCTTCTTCTATAAATTTTAAACGTAGTATAAAATACGGATTAGGCGTGTTGAAAACATCATTTCAATACCGACTTCAAAAATGGGGAATTGCAAAATTCAATTTTTTAAGCATACAAAATAAATGAATTACATATATTGTCCTTTTTGTAAATCGAACGAAACAAAATTTAATTTAACAACTTACGATATTGATAATAACTTATGGCATTTATATAACTGCAGCAATTGTAAATTTTATTTTTTATACCCTTTCCCTGACAAAGAAATATTAGAAAAAGCCTATTCTACTGATTATTACGGAGCAGGAGAAAAAAAATTTACATACCCATTTGTAGAAAACGTAATTAACTATTTCAGACAATCGAGAGCAAGACTTTTATATAAATATTTGAAACGAAATAAAGATGCTATTATTTTAGATGTTGGATGCGGTAATGGACAATTTTTAAGCTATTTGCATAAGAGAGGATTTAAAAACCTACACGGAATAGAATTACCAGGTAAAAGTGCCGAAAGGGCTTCTAATTTTTCTTTTATTAATTTACACATTGGAACAGTATTTTCGCAAAATTTTGAAAATAGCTCGTTCGATGCTATTACGATGTTTCATGTTTTTGAACATACCTCAAACCCAATAGAAACAATTTCACTTGTTAACAAATGGCTGAGACCAGCAGGTTATTGGTTTGTATCATTTCCAAATATTTGCTCGCGACAAGCACGATGGTTTAAAGGCAGATGGTTGCATTTAGATCCCCCAAGACATACAAATTTTATTTGTCCTGGGGAACTAATTAAAATAATGGAAGAACAAAATTTTAAACTAATAAAAAAATATAATTTATCAATAGAGCAAAATCCCTTTGGATACGTACAAAGCTTATTAAACAAATTTAGCTCAAAACGCGAAATTCTTTTCGAATCGTTTAAAGGGAATAAACAATATTTGCAAGATGTTTCGATTGTAGAATTATTTATTCATAGATTGTTGTTTTATCTTTTAATGCCTATATTTATTACTTTAGATTATTTTGATGCTCTAACAGATAAATCGGGTACGGTTTTGCTAATTTTTAAAAAAAGTGATATATGCAAAAAGGAAAAGAATTAAAACCGCATATAGGAATATATGGACGTCGTAACTATGGTAAAAGTAGTTTTATTAATTCAATAACAGGTCAGGATATTGCAATTGTTTCTGATATAGCAGGGACTACTACCGATCCGGTAAAAAAATCGTATGAGATTACGGGTTTTGGTCCTGTTATACTAATTGACACAGCTGGCTTGGATGATGTAGGCGAAATAGGAGAGAAACGCATAAAGAAAACATTAGAAACAATTGCAATAGTAGATTTAGCCATCTTAATAATTACGAATAATATTTTTGATGACTTCGAAAAAAAAATTATCGAAGAATTTGAAAAATGGGATATACCGTTTTTAATTGTTTACAATAAAAAAGACCTTTATCCACCTGATAAAATATTTATTGAAAAAATAGAACACGAATATAAGAAAAAAGTTATCCTATATAATGCTATTAAGAATCAAGGACTTGAAGATTTGTTGTTAACAATAAAAATGTCAATACCCGAAACTGCCTATAAAACACCTACATTAGTTGGCGATTTAATAAATACTGGTGATATAGTTATGCTTATAACACCTATTGATGTTGAAGCACCAGAAGGACGTTTAATTTTACCGCAAGTTCAGGTTATTCGCAATGTTCTTGACCACGATGGCGTTTGTATTGTGTTAAAAGAGCGAGAAGTAGATGCTTTTCTTCGTAACACTAAAATAAAACCAGCATTGGTTATAACAGACAGTCAAATATTTATCAAAGCACATTCAATGATACCAGAGGATATTCCGCTTACAGGTTTTAGTATATTATACGCTCGATATAAAGGACCATTTGAAGAATATTTAAAAGGAACGCCTAAAATAGCAGAATTAAAAGATGGCGATCGTATATTATTACTTGAATCGTGTTCGCATCATGTTTCTTGCGATGATATTGGACGTGTAAAAATTCCACGATGGATAAGCCAATTTACAGGGAAAAAACTATTTTTTGATACGGTTGCAGGTTTGAGTTCTATCCAGCGACCAATTAGCGAATATGCTTTAATTATACAATGTGGTGGATGTATGATAACAAGAAAGCAACTATATAACCGATTAAAGCCAGCTATAGATGCTAAAATACCTATTACAAATTACGGTATGACCATTGCATTTGTACAAGGTGTTTACGAAAGAGCTATTAAACCTTTTGTAAAGAATCAATCAATAAACTACTTATAATGTACCTTTTTATTTTTTTTAACGTAAAAGCTAAAAAAAATGTTAAATTTTATTGATTCTTTAACTGTTATTTTAATAGAAGATAATTTTGCTATAGTTTCATTACTAAAAAATTATATTGAAAAGAATAATTTAAAACTTGTTACATTTAATCGTGGTAAGACTTACTTCATTATATAGATAAACATAATAAGGATATAATTATTATTGTTGATTATGAATTGCCAGATACTAATGGGTTGGATTTAATGAAACAAGTTAGACAAATAAATTCTGAAATTCCTTTTATTGTTATTACAGGAGTTGGTAGTGAAAAAATTGCAAGTGAATTTATTCGTTTGAATGCTTTTGATTATATTCTTAAAGATGTAAGCTTAATAGAAAATTTCGCACGTTCATTAAATAAATTTGTTAACGATTTCATTGTTAGAAAACAAATAGAACTTCAAAATAAAATAATTGCAGAAAAAGATGAAAAATATCAACTAATATATAATAATATTCGTGATGTATATATTATGATAGACAAACGAATGAAAATTTTAGAAATAAGTCCATCTATTTACGATTTATTAGATATTTCTGCATGTATGCTTATTAACCAACCGATATATTATTTACTTCCATCTAAAAAAAACTGGAAGGAAGCATATAGAAAATTATCTAGTGATGGGTTCTTACATAATTTTGAAATAGATATATTCAACAAAAGTAAAAATATTTTTCGTATATGCTCAATATATGCTAAATTAACAAATTACCAAAATCAAATTGTTGCTATTGTTACGATGAGGGATATTACTGATGTAAAAAAACTCCAAAAGAAAGTAGAAGAAATAAGTACATTAGCAGAAGAAAAGGAGCGCACAAAAATTTCGGAAAACTTACACGATTTTATTGGACCATTATTATCAACAACAATGTTATATCTTAATAAAGCATTAATTAAGGAAGAAAATGAAGAAATAAAGAATAATATTCAAAAAGCAACTAAATTGCTTTCAAATGCTATCAATAATATTCGAAATATTTCAAACAATTTAATGAGCATGCTATTAAATGAATTTGGACTTGAAAAATCAATAAAACGATATGTACAACAATATAATTTATTAAAAAATTTATCAATAATTTTAAATTTTAATTTACATCAAGAAAGGTTTAATTCTGTAATTGAAAATATAGTTTATCGTTGTGTTTTAGAATTAATGAATAATAGTGTTAAACACAGCAATTGTAATAATATTTCTTTGAAAATAGAAAGTAATAATAGTAATTTAATAATTGTATTTACAGACAATGGAATTGGCTTCGATTTTAATGAAGATACATTTTTTCTAAATGTAAAAGGGCAGGGGTTATTTTTATTAGTATATCGTATTAAATCTATTGGCGGAAATATTTATTTTAAAAGACTTGAAAAAGGCATTAAGTTTACTATTGAAATTCCAATAAATGAAAATCTTGTTTAATATATCAATTTACTTTTTCATTTTTACAAAATTATTTTCTCAGGTTTTTTATGATAAATATATTAACCTGAAAGTTGGACAAGGCGTTTCGTTGGGTGGACTTGGTATGGCATTAGAGTATAGATATAATAATTTAAGTT
>JBBIKO010000150.1:0-5426 GCA_037445415.1 Bacteroidota bacterium | reverse complement strand
TGCTTCGCATAAAACGCTCGCAATGACAATGAAGGTTTAATATTTCAGAAGTCTCTAAATAATAAAACATCATAAAAATAATTTTCAAATCATAGTGACGGGTCAAATCATGAAACAAATATTTTTAAAACAATAGACTGGCTAGTAATATCGTTGTACCTTATAATTGTAATTTTGGGATGGATAAATCTTTTTGCAACAGTTTACAACGAAGAACATAGTTTCATTTTTGACTACACCCAACAATATGGCAAACAATTTATTTGGATTATCACATCAATAATAATTGCAATAATTATTTTATATACAGATAGTAAATATTTTCAGTTGTTTTCTTACCCTATCTTTTTTGCTTTTTTAATTCTAACATTCTTAGTTCTAATTTTCGGAAAAGAAATTAATGCACAAAAAGCATGGTATGAAATAGGTTGGATAAGAATACAACCATCAGAATTTTTAAAATTTGCTGTATCGTTAGCATTAGCGAAATTTATAAGCAAACACTATTTTAAAATTCATGAATTCAATAACTTACTAATTATTTCTTTTTTAACATTTATCCCAATGCTAATAGTTTTTTTGCAAAAAGATGCTGGTACAGCTATTGTTTTTGTTTCTTTTATTTTTGCTCTATATCGAGAAGGATTATCTCCGTTTATTTTGTTCTTTGTTTTGATTTCAATTGTTCTGTTCATAACTTCATTATTGGTTCCTCAAACAATAATTATTTATACACTAATTTTTATTAGTTTGATATTGTTTTTGGTATTTAATGGAAATTTTAAATTCTTTTTAGTTGGTCTGGGTATAATTATTTTAATTTATTCAGTTGTAAATATTATAAAAAGCATTTTTAATATTTCTATTTTAAACCAATACTATGCTCTTATTATTTCACTTATTTCAGTTATAATTTCTATAATTTTTGGACGTATAAAAAAAATAAAATACTTAACAACAATAGCATTATTCCTTATTTTATCTATCTTTTTTACATTTACAGTTAACTATATTTTTAATAACATTCTTGAACCTCATCAACAATCACGAATAAACGAGCTAATTGGCAAATCGAATGACTTAAAAGGCATAGGGTACAACGTTAACCAATCGAAAATAGCAATTGGCTCGGGTGGTTTTCTTGGGAAAGGCTTTTTACAGGGTACACAAACAAAATACAACTTTGTTCCCGAACAAAGCACCGATTTTATTTTCTGTACTGTTGGCGAAGAACATGGTTTTATAGGAAGTTCATTATTATTAATTCTATATGCAATTTTTTTAATCCGTATTATTCTACTTGCCGAACGTCAACGACAAACGTTTAGTAGAATTTATGGTTATTGCGTATTTTCTGTTATTTTTTTTCACTTTATTATTAACATCGGTATGACAATTGGTTTAGTACCTGTTATTGGTATTCCCCTACCCTTTTTCAGCTATGGCGGTAGTTCTTTGTGGGCTTTTACAATATTATTATTTATTTTTGTAAAACTTGACGCAGACCGTTTTAAATATTTAGTATAATATGAATGTAGCAGAAGTTATTTATTTAGGCAAATTGAGAACCAAAGCCACACATTTAGCATCAGGGAAAGAAGTAATTACAGATGCTCCTACTGATAACAGAGGCAAAGGTGAATATTTTTCTCCCACAGATTTAGTTGCAACGGCATTTGCTTCTTGTATTATGACAATTATGGGCATTGGTGAAGAAACATTTAATTACAATATCAACAACACTAAAGTAGAAGTTAGCAAAATTATGTCAAATAATCCTCGTAGAATTGCTGAAATTCATGTCAAATTTTATTTTCCGGATATTCATTATACAAAAAAACAAAAAAACGCTCTAATTCAAATAGCTAAAACTTGTCCTGTTGCCTTATCGTTGAGTAATGAAGTAAAACGCAGTATTATTTTTGTATTCAACGATGAATCCATAACGATTTAATATCATAAATGAGCATATTGTTGTACATAGCATGTCTTGTAATAATTTTATGGATAATAAAAAAACTTAAATTCTTTAAAGACAATTATTTAACTTTAAAACACATCTACACTTTATTTTTAATAAAAGTTGCTGTTTCATTTGTAGTTTATGGAATTTATACTTTTTATTACAACGATAGAACCAATTCCGATATTTTTAAGTACTACGACGACGGAAGAATACTTTACCAAAGTTTATTTAACAATCCATTAGACTATCTAAGAATGCTTACTGGTATTGACGACGAAAAACCACATATTCAAAAATATTACCAAAAAATGAATTTTTGGATAAAACCCTATACATACGAAATCGTAAACGAAAATAAAACTCTCATTCGTTTAAATGCAATAATTTCTATTTTTTCCTTTAGCAATTACTTTATTCATGTTCTAATTTTTGTATTTTTTTCTTTTATTGGATTGTTTGCTATTTTTAAAGTAATTTCGGTTTACATAAATAAAAATCATATATATATTGCATATGCAATTATTCTTTTCCCATCAACACTTTTTTGGTCTTCTGCAATATTAAAAGAAGCAATATTATTCTTAAATTTAGGAATGACAGTATATTTTACAGATAAACTAAAAAATAATTTTTCATTGCATAATTCATTATACATAATAATATTCTTAATTTTATTAATGTTCAGCAAAATGTACATATTTATTCTAATTTTACCCGCCTTATCTTTTGTTTTAATTTCTTCAATATTTCAAAAAATAAACAAAGTTTTGATTTTTATTTTAACTCATTTTTTGTATATTCTAATATTTTTTTATTCAGAAATTTTTTTACCCTTCGATTTTTCTAATATCGTAGTTACAAAGCAACATCATTTCATTCAAATGGCAGAAGAATATAATGCCGGTAGCAAAATAGAAATCGCTAAACTAGAAAATTCTCTCATATCATTTTTGCAAAACACTCCTCAAGCAGTTGTAAATGCACTTTTTCGTCCGTTTTTATGGGAAGCACATAATATATTATCTTTTATCTCAGCAACAGAGAATGTTTTCCTATTTTTGGCTATAATCTTCTGTTTTATGTTCTTTAAACCCAACTATAATAACATTTGGCTATGGTTTTCAATTTCATTTTGTTTACATCTTCTTATACTAATAGGATTAACAACACCTGTATTAGGTGCTATGGTCAGATACAAAATTCCTTGTTTACCATTTCTTTTGTATATTCTTTTTTCAATAATTGATATAAATAAAACAAAAACAAAACTTTTAATAGTATGGAAAAAACTGTATTGATTACTGGAGCAACATCTGGAATAGGAAAAGCAACTGCTTTTAAACTTGCAGAGATGCAACATAGAATCATTATTACTGGACGAAGAGTTAATCTTTTAAGCGAAATTGAAAAACAACTAAGAGCAAAAACAAAAGTTTTAGCATTAAATTTCGATGTAAGAGACTACAAGCAGGTAGAAAAAAACATTAATTCATTACCCAAAGACTGGGCTAATATTGATATACTTATAAATAATGCAGGACTTGCTTCTGGTTTAAATTCAATTGATGAAGGCGATATTAACGACTGGGATGTTATGATAGATACCAACATCAAAGGACTTTTGTATATGACAAAAAAGGTTATTCCACTGATGATATCAAGCCCATACAAACACATTATCAATATTGGTTCTATTGCCGGAAAGGAAGTTTATCCAAATGGAAATGTTTATTGTGCAACAAAATTTGCAGTAGATACATTATCGAAAGCCATGAGAATTGAATTAGTAGATAAAGGTTTTAAAGTTACAGCTGTTAACCCAGGAATGGTAGAGACAGAATTTTCACTTGTTCGATTTAAAGGGAATAAAGAACGTGCCGAAAAGGTTTACAATGGTATTGAACCACTTAAACCAGAAGATATTGCAAATATTATTAACTTTATAATTTCATTACCTCAACACGTAAATATTAACGACATTTTAATCATGCCAACTTCACAAGCTTCTTCAACAATAATTAGTAGAAAATTATAATTTTATGGAAATACGCTATTCTTACCAAGATTTATTTTTATTCACATCGCAAATTTTCGAAAAAATTGGCTGTTCAATAGAACACGCTAACATAATTGCCGAAGTTCTTTTAGCTGCTGAACTTAGAGGTATTCCTTCCCATGGTTTGATGCGAATTACAGATTATGTTAATATGTGGGAAAATAATCGAATAAACGTAAAACCTAATATTCAAATTATTTATGAAACCCCGATTACACTCACAATTGATGCTGATAGTGCTTTTGGCATGATAGCAGCAAAAAAAGCCATGCAACTTGTAATAGAAAAAGCTAAAACACATTACATGTCTTTCGGTACAGTTATAAATTCAACACATTATGGTATTGCTGGTTATTATTCTCTTATGGCAGTTCCATTTGATATGATTGGCATATCAGGAACTAATGCAAATCCACTCGTAGCTCCTACATGGAGCATTTCGCGAATGCTCGGAACAAATCCTATTGCTATAGCTATACCATCGAAAAACTATCCTCCTTTTGTGGCTGATTTTGCAACAACTCCCATTGCTCGAGGTAAGTTAGCTTTACTAGAAAAAGAAAATAAAACTATACAAACAGGTTTCGTACAAGATAAAAACGGAAATCCTTCTACTAATCCTGCAATACTGAAAGACGGAGGTGCAATTGTCCCATTAGGTGGAGATTACGAACATGGAAGCCATAAAGGCTACTGTATGTCTGCAATAATAGATATTTTTTCTTCTGTTTTGGGTGGTGCCAACTTCGGTCCTTTTGTACCACCTCAAGTTGGTTATATTCCTATGCAAAAAAAGCAAGTTGGTAAAGGATTAGGACATTTTTTTGCTGCTATTCGCATTGACGCCTTCAGACCAAAAAATGATTTTTTAAATTCTATGGATGAATGGATACAAACTTTTAAAAACTCTAAACCAGATATTCATCATGAAGAAGTACTAATACCTGGTGAACCAGAATACAAGAACGAAATTTACAACAAGCAAAACGGAATACTTGTTAACAAAGAAGTACTAAATGACTTACAACAACTTTCAAAAAAATTTAAAGTTAAATTATCATAAATTTCCCTTATATCGTTGCGAAAATTGCTTATTTATCAGATATTCAAACAGATAAGAATTAGCATAGACACTACATACGCATTAAAAAAATGTACATAATTTATATATAATTACTTAATAAATATTGCAAAACGAATTTTTTTCAAAAAATTACAAAGTCAGGGAAAAAATTCAAGAATTATTAAAAAGCAAATATTATATTATAAAATGTACTTTATCAAAATTATTCTACTTTAATAATATCAATCCCCCTTAAAACACCTTCTTTATTTTCTGGTATGAGATGATAGTGTCTTTTGGGCAACGATTTTTCTAATCCTTTAATAACATTATCTACCGAT
>JBBIKO010000149.1:0-5446 GCA_037445415.1 Bacteroidota bacterium | reverse complement strand
GTACAGTATTGCCATAAACATAAATAGGTAAAATCATTGTATTTTGCTTTTTTTGAAATTCATATAATCTTGTAGCAGAATAGTAGCACTAATCATATCAATAGTTTCCTTTTTTTGGCGGTCTTTTTTTTTGCTACCAGCTATAATCATAGATTGAAGTGCTATTTTAGATGTAAATCTTTCGTCGTAAAGTATGCACAATATATCAGGGTAACGTAATTTAAGTTTGTAAAAAAAAGGTTTAATGTACTTCATAGCTGTTGAGTTAGTATTGTTGTAATGTTTTGGATGTCCTACAATTATTGTTTCGATGTTTTCTTTGCTTAAATAATCATCTAAAAATTTAAAAATATCTTTTGAATGAATTGTAACAAGTCCTGTTGCAATAATTTGCAAAGGATCGCTAATGGCAATACCAACTCTTTTTTGACCAAAATCTATTGCGAGTATTCGTTTCATATTTGCCAACTGCAAAACTAATTCATTTTTAGCATATAAACAAGGAAAATACTGATATGAATATGTGATATTCCAGTATTCAAAATTGTTCATTACGTCAAAACAAGGTAATTAGCTAACATTGAAAAATTACTAATTCAAAAATATCATTTAGTTACCTAAAATTTATAAGAAAACCCTAATCCAATTATTTCTTTAAATTGAATTCGAGGTCCTTTCCCTGTAATGTTTCCATTCTTATCTTTAAGTATAATATGAATATCATCGTCGTAAACAAGTATTGTGTTTATTGAAACAGCGAAAAATATGTTAATTTTAAGACTAATAATGTTTTCCCAATATATGTCAATGTTTTGTGGATTTTTAAAATAATTTGAAAATAACTCTATTTTAGAGTTTAAAATTCCATTTTCCATGAATTTCCATTTAATAGAGGATTTAAGATAACCACCAAATTCATAACGACTTCTTTTACCTTTTTTGATAAGGTTTCCGGTATTATCGTATTGTGCTGGTTCAACCCCAAAAGCTCCTGTATTGGCTATGTTTTGATCGTTTATGAAAGTAATTTTTCCTGTAACAGGTGCAATAAAACACGAAAAAATATTTTTTTTCTTATAATCGTAGCCAGTAGCAAAAACTAAATATATTGGGCTTAAAAAATTAGATATTTTAACAGAATCGTTGGGGTAGTTATAGCCGGGCATAAATTGTGTTTTTAAATTAAAAAGCGTTGCAAAATATGAATTGTTTTTAACCAAATAACCAAATTTAGATGATAAATCAATCTTGTCGTCTGTTTTTTTTGTTTTTACTTTCGATTGTTTTAGTGTTCCGTAACCTAAATCTAAACTATTATCAAAGCTATATCGCTTTTTATTATACTTTGCAAAATATTAACCAAACCATTTGCGGAAAAAGAATTTTCGCCACCAGAAGCCCAATTAGTAAATGTAACTTGCGAAAAGGTAATATTAAACAAGCCGCCAGTTTTCCACCCTATTAAACTGCTATCAATAGTAACTTTCCGTAAGTCTTTTTCTTTTTCAATAACCTGAGCAAAAGAATATGATAAACATAATTTTATGCAAAATAATGTTAAGAAAAAATACTTTATCAAATAATTAGGTAAATACATTTTTTCAAATATAGTTATAAATGATTAATTTAAAAAAAAATATAAAAAACTATTGACAGATAAATCACTAATATTTACTTATTCTTAACAATAGTTCCAACGAGGCTACCATCCAAAAGAACTTTAAGGTTGCCTTTTTTTATAATGTCAAATACTATTATTGGCATGTTATTTTCTTTACACATAGTAAAAGCGGTTAAATCCATTATTTGTAAGTTTTTTTGATATGCTTCGTCGAATGTTAGTTCTTTGAATTTTATTGCATTTTTATTTATTTCAGGATCTTCTGAATATATTCCATCTACACGTGTTCCTTTTAGTAATGCATCGGCCTGAATTTCAATGGCACGAAGTGCTGCAGCAGTGTCGGTTGTAAAAAAAGGATTTCCTGTTCCACCAGCAAGTATGCATACAATACCATCATTTAGCGATGATATTACTTTTTCTTTTTGGTATAATTCGGCAATAGGTTCCATTCGTATAGCTGTAAAAACTTTTGAAGCTATTCCCTCAGTTTCGAAGACAGATAGTAAAGCCAGGCTATTTATTACAGTTGCCAACATTCCCATCTGATCGCCTTTAACTCTGTCGAAGCCTTGTTTTGTTCCTTTCAAGCCACGAAAAATATTTCCTCCACCAATTACAATTGCTAATTGAACGCCTGTATCTAATGCCATTTTAACTTCGTTAACATAGTGTTGTAACGACGATAATTCAATACCGTAACTTTTATTGCCCATTAGTGATTCGCCGCTCAGTTTAATCAAAATTCTCGAATATTTTTTCATAACTAAAATAATTTTATTGTTTCATGTTGATCGATTGAAAATTTTTTTGAAAAAATAAATTTTTTTACTTTAACATAACCCTTTGTTTTAATTCCAATTCTATTTACCATTAAACTTGCTACAAGTGAAGGAATACTGCTAACAGTTTTGTCTATTTCAATTTCCATTGTAACAATATACGATTGATTTGATTTTGCAGGAATTTTAATTTTATTTACTCTTTTAACTTTCCCAATTTTATTGTTATTTAAAGTAATATCTAAGTTTATATCAGATATTGTGAAGCCGAAAGAATTCTGATTTTTTACAGGAACAGTAAATTCTATATTAGCTTTATTTTCGCCAATATTTACCAAACGAAAATTACTAAGTTTGCTTATTTCTACTTCTTTAATTTTGCAAGAACTTGTTAAAATTATAATTAGAAAAATAAAAAAAACAATCTTCATAATTTACTATTCTATAATAATTGAGCTGTTGCAATTTTTATAATAAACACCTTTTACAAGCGATAATAAATTTAAAATGGCTTCTGTTGTTGTTAAGCCAGAATTAATTGCATCGTCTAAGCGATCAAATTTATATGCATTATACAAATAGCTTCCCATAGCTATCTGATAAGTTTTGTTTTCATCGAGAAGATTATTTGCCATATCGTAAAGTTCTATTTTTGTTATTTTCTTTTCTTGGCTCAACCATATTTTTGATGTAAATCCAGAAGAAAAAATATCTAATCTACTTTCTTTTTCGTAGCCAAATTTTATGATTTGACGCAAATTTTCTGCTTTCATTTTGCAAATTAATAATTCATTTGCAAAAGGATCTAATTCATAAATTTGTTTTGCTGTTATAACTCCTTTTGGTAATACAGAAATACGAATACCTCCACTATTTTGCAAAGCAAAATCAGTTTTTAAGATTCTTCGATATGCATCAGTCATCATACATCCCAACGACTGAATACCAATTATTGAATCACTTGCATAACCAACAACTTTTTGAAATTCTTTGTTATTATTGTAAAAGTTTACTTTCTCTAAAACTAAACTATCAGGTTGTATGCTTCTATTTATAGGAAATAAAGTATCCCAAATGGATAGAATATTATTATTTTTTATTTTTATTCTCATCATTCCTAAGTATTTCAAATAATTTTCTGCCTGTACTATTGCTACATTATTTATTTTTTTCATTGGTTGAATTTTTTTATGCGAATGCCCGCCAACAATAGCCGTTATGTATGGTATTTTTGTAGCCAACAAAGAATCTTGTTCAAATCCCATATGCGAAAGAACTATTTTTACAGGATATTTTTTTAGTTTAGGTAATATTTTTAATGCCGATGAAACCCCATTTTCAAATGTAAAATCTTTAACCTTATCTGGATGAGTATCGGGATAGCCATTTTCATTTACCTGTGTTAATCCCAATATAACCACTTTTATTCCATCTATATCAATAATATCGTAAAGTTTTGATTTTGGGAAATATGCTGGTTTTTTTACTATATTAGCAACTAAAACTGTATGTTTTAACTCTTTTAGTCTATTAGTTAAAACTTCACCTCCAAAGTCAAATTCATGATTCCCAAGAGTAGAATAGTTAAATGGTAGCAAGTTCATTATGTCAATCATAGGAAATCCTGCTTCAGAATGCTTATCTACAATAGGATTACCGCTAAAAATATCACCTGCCGATAAAAACAAAACATTTTTATTTTTTTGTTTTATTTCTTTTATCATTGTTGATAAATATGGAAATTGGTCAATTTTTCCGTGCATATCGTTAACATACAACAAAACAAGTTCAATTTCTTTCTCTTTATTTTGTGAAAAAACAACTAATTGAAATAGAAAAGCAACTACTAACAATAATATTTTCATAACTTAAAGATAATCATAATACTACTAACCAATAAAGCTAAGATAATTTTAATTACTTTAATTAAAACGAATGATCTTTTATCTTCTGCAAGCAAAGGTATGCCAGCATGCCCTTCCTGAACAATAGAGTTTGCCAAAAGGATACTAAAAGGAATTGCTTGTTCTAAATATAGTGTAAAAAATATTAAGTGTGGACCAGATAATGGTAATAGTCCAATAACTATTGCGAAAATAAGCAAAAACCAAATATTTTGATCAACAAATGTTTGTAATGATATGTGATTATCAATAATATGAACTAGAAAAACTGTAAAAAATGTCCATAAAAAAAGTTTAATAAAGTGATTCTTAAGAACATGACTCCATATATGTTCAATTAAAAAATGTTCGGGAACAGTTATAATAACAAATACATTAAAAAAAAGCATTAAAATAAATATTATAGACTCAAGTGATAATTCAGAATGCGAATGCCCATGTTCATCATGAGAAAAAATAAAAGTGTTTATAAAAAGTAAAAGTAGTACTCCTAATAACAATGCTCTTTGAAATGTAATTTTCCTTAGTTGATGACTAATTTTTAAAGACGTTTTACAGCAATGTTCATCATGAATTTGAATTTGATGACTTTTGTTCTGTCTATGTTTAATTTTTATAAATAAAAATAATGAACTTACTATTAACGATATTGTGCTTAAATATATTAATAAACTTATTCCAGTATCTGGTTTAGTCGCAAAAATTATAAAGGCTTCGTCGCCAAAAGATGCAATTGCGGCAGCCAACAATGCAGCAAATGGAACAATATTATGTGTGTATAAAGAAACAATAACAAAAGTTCCTGCGCAACCTGGCGTTGCACCCAAAATTGTTGAAATTAATATTTGAAAAAAACTGTTTTTTACAATTCCTTTATTCCATTTTCCAAAAGTTAGAACATGTAGATATTCAATTATTATCATCAGCAACAAAACAAAACCTGAGATAAATATTGATTTTTGTAATATATCAATTACCAGATGCATAATTAGTTTTTAATATAGCTCCCAAAAGTTTTTCGGCCGATGTGTCCCACGAAAAATTCATACTTCTTTTTAGTCCTTTTTGTATACAAGTATTTCTTAAGTTTCTATCATGATATATAACCATCAATGCATTTTTAATTTCATCTATCGAAT
>JBBIKO010000148.1:0-5449 GCA_037445415.1 Bacteroidota bacterium | reverse complement strand
TTTAAAAACTTAACAAAATGGCTGGACTAATAGGTAAAAAAATCGGAATGACTTCGATTTTCAGTGCTGATGGAAAAAATATTCCATGCACTGTTTTACAAGTTGGTCCCTGTGTTGTAACACAGGTAAAAACAAAAGAAAAAGATGGGTACGAAGCTATTCAACTTGCCTTTGACGACAGAAAGGAAAAAAATACTCCAAAACCATTACTAGGACATTTCAAAAAATGTAATGTAACTCCTAAAAAAATATTACGTGAATTTAAAGTCTTTCATACAGATTATAAACTTGGCGACATTATTACAGCTGAAATTTTTCTCGAAGATAGGTTTGTTGATATTACAGGTTATTCCAAAGGCAAAGGTTTTCAAGGTGTAGTTAAACGTCATGGATTTAGAGGCGTAGGTAGTCAAACACATGGACAACATAATCGTTTAAGAGCACCAGGTTCTTTGGGAGCTAGTTCATTCCCTTCCCGAGTATTAAAAGGAATGCGCATGGCAGGAAGAACTGGAAATAAAAATGTAAAAATTATAAATCTGGAAATAATAAAAGTATTTCCAGAAAAAAATCTTTTAGTTGTTAAAGGATCCGTACCAGGATCTAAAGGGTCGTACATAATAGTTGAAAAATAATGGAACTGAAAGTATTCAATATCGAAGGAAAAGAAGTTGGTACTGTTAATGTAAGCGATGCCATCTTCGGCATTGAGCCAAATGCTCATGCCATGTACCTTGACGTAAAAGCAATATTAGCTAACAAAAGACAAGGTACTCACAAAACAAAACAAAGAAATGAAGTTGCTGGTAGTACAAAAAAAATAAAAAGACAAAAAGGAACTGGCAGTGCAAGAGCTGGTAGCATTAAATCACCTACAATAGTAGGTGGAGGTCGTGCATTTGGACCTGTACCACGCAACTACAACATAAAAATTAACAAAAAAGTAAAAGTTTTAGCTCGAAAATCAGCATTATCTTCAAAAGCAAAAGAAAACGCCATTATTGTATTGAAGTCTGTTGATTTTGATCAGCCAAAAACAAAACAAATGGTAGAGTTGAAAAAAAATTTACAAATTTTTGATAAAAAAATGCTTTTAGTGCTGAGCGAATTTAAAAATAATGTATATTTGTCATCTCGAAATTTAAAAGGTTCTAAAATTGCAACTGCTTCATCAATAAACACTTACGATATATTAGATGCTAAAGTTTTAGCTATCGAAGAAGGTGCAATTGCAGTTTTAGAACAAAATTTAATAAAAGATTAAAACAAATGGAAGTAATTATTCGACCCATAGTAACAGAAAAAATGAACCAACAAGGCAATCTTTTAAATAAATACGGCTTTGTTGTTAGAAAAGAGGCTTCAAAAAACCAAATAAAACGTGAAGTAGAAAAGCTGTATAATGTAAAAGTTGCCGAAATTAACACCATGATACAACGAGGAAAAAGAGTTTCTCGTTATACTAAGTCAGGTTTATTAAGAGGTAGAAAAAGCTCATTTAAAAAAGCTATTGTTACCTTAAAAAAAGGTCAAGTTATTGATTTTTATAGCAATATTTAAAGCACATGGCAGTAAGAAAGTTAAAACCCGTTACACCGGGACAAAGATTTAAAGTAATAAGCACCTTTGAGGAGATAACAAAATCTACTCCCGAAAAAAAATTATTAGAGCCTATCAAAAAAACAGGCGGTAGAAACAATTCAGGAAAAATGACCATGCGTTATATAGGTGGTGGTCATAAGAAATTTTATCGAATAATAGATTTTAAACGCGATAAAGATGATATACCTGCGGTTGTTAAATCTATTGAATACGATCCAAATAGGAGTTCCAGAATAGCATTACTTGCATATAAAGACGGTGAAAAGCGTTATATCATTGCTCCACAAGAACTTAAAGTAGGGCAAGTATTATTATCGGGAAAAAATGCTGCTCCTGAAATAGGTAATACATTACACTTATCTGATATCCCCTTAGGAACTAATATTCATAATATTGAATTACGACCTGGACAAGGTGGGGTAATTGCAAGAAGTGCTGGTTCTTATGCCATTTTACAGTCTAGAGAAGGTCGTTATGCAATAATAAAGGTGCCATCAGGTGAAACAAGAAAAATTTTAGTAACTTGTCGCGCTACTATCGGAATGGTTTCTAATCCTGACCATTTTTTAGAAATGAGTGGCAAAGCTGGAAGAATAAGAAGGCTTGGCCGAAGACCCAGAACACGTGGAGTTGCAATGAATCCTGTCGATCATCCTATGGGTGGCGGAGAAGGGAAAGCGTCTGGAGGACATCCTCGTAGCAGAAAAGGATTATATGCAAAAGGGAAGAAAACACGTCGTAAAAAGAATCCAACAACTAAATTTATTGTTGAACGTCATAAAAAATAATATAACTATGAGTAGATCTCTTAAAAAAGGCCCTTATATTCACTACAAACTCGAACGTAAAGCATTAAAAATGCAAGAAAGCGGCAAACGTCAGTCTATAAAAACATGGTCGAGAGCTTCTGTTATTTCACCAGATTTTGTTGGTCTTACAATAAATGTTCATAACGGAAATAAATTCATCCCTGTTTATATTACAGAAAACATGGTAGGACATAAATTAGGCGAATTTGCACCAACAAGAATTTTTAGAGGACACGCAGGAAATAAAAAGAATAAATAATAAGCAGAAAAATAACAACATATGGGTTCTAGGAAAAAAATATCTGCCGAAGCCAGAAAAGAAGAAAAAAAACAAATTATAAAGGCAACATTAAGAAAACATCCTTCTTCACCACGCAAGATGAGGCTAATAGCCGATGCTATTAGAGGATTGGACGTCAAAAAAGCATTTGATATTTTAAAGTTTTCTGAAAAAGCACAAGCTAAAACCGTTGAAAAACTACTGTTATCGGCAGTATCAAATTGGCAGATAAAAAATGAAGGTGTAAGACTTGAAGATGCAGGGTTATTTATTAAAGAAATATTTGTTGATTCAGCTACCATGCTTAAACGCCTAAGACCAGCACCACAAGGACGTGCTTATAGAATTAGAAAAAGATCAAATCATATTACACTTATATTAGGAAGCAAAATAAATCAAAATCAAAATCAAAGTCAAACCGAAAATCAAGAAAGTTAATGGGACAAAAAGTAAATCCAATAAGTAATCGCTTAGGAATCATTTTTGGATGGGATTCCAACTGGTATGGCGGACGTAAATATGCCGATAAAATTTTAGAAGATTATAAAATAAGAAAATATTTACGTACAAGATTAGCCAAAGCTAGTGTCTCAAAAATTATTATTGAACGAACTTTAAAATTATTGAATGTTACTATACACACAGCCAGACCTGGAACAATTATTGGAAAACAAGGACAAGAAGTTGATAAACTAAAAGAAGAAATTAAAAAAATTACAGGTAAAGAAGTTCAATTAAACATTTCTGAAATTAAAAGACCTGAACTCGACTCTTTTTTAGTTGCTAGTAACATAGCTCGTCAAATTGAAGGCAAAATAGCTTACCGTAGAGCAATAAAAATGGCAATAGCATCAGCAATAAGAATGGGTGCTGAAGGAATAAAAGTTACCATATCTGGTCGTATTAACGGAGCAGAAATGGCACGTAAAGAAACATACAAAGAAGGAAGAATCCCTTTACACACCTTCAGAGCAGACATAGACTATGCTATAGCTGAAGCTTTAACTAAAACAGGTTTATTAGGAATAAAAGTTTGGATTTGCAAAGGCGAAATTTATGGCAAAAGAAATTTCGCTCCAATTTCAGAAGATAAACACAGTAAACCAAGACCAAAAGGATTTCAATCTAAAAGAAAAAAATAAATATTCAAGTCATGTTACAGCCAAGTAAAACTAAATATAGAAGACAGCAAAAAGGAAGAATGAAGGGAGTTGCACAACGTGGTACAACTCTTGCATTTGGGCAATTTGGAATAAAAACATTAGAAGCAGCCTGGATAACAAATCGTCAAATTGAAGCTGCACGTCAAGCTATAACACGTTACATGAAGCGTGAAGGACAATTATGGATAAGAATTTTTCCAGATAAACCAATAACCAAAAAACCAGCAGAAGTACGTATGGGTAAAGGGAAAGGTGCTCCAGAAGGGTTCGTTGCTCCAGTTACACCAGGAAGAATTTTATTTGAAATAGATGGTGTATCGTACGAAACTGCTAAGGAAGCATTACGCTTAGGAGCTCAAAAATTACCCGTTGTTTCAAAATTTATAGTAAATCCAAAATATTCAGAAACAATTTAAGAATAGAATATGAAAAAAATTAATATAAAAGATTTAACTACAAAAGAACTTATTGAAAAAATACAAGATGAAAAACTTTTGTTAACTAAAATGAAGTTAAATCATCATATTAACCCAATAGATAACCCTATGAAAATACGTCAAACACGTAAAAATATTGCTCGTTTAATAACAGAATTACGTTTACGCCAGCTTAAAGAACAAAACAAAAGATAAAGATTCATGGAAACAAAAAGAAGAAATAGAAAAACACGCATAGGAGTTGTTGCCAGCAACAAAATGAACAAATCAATAATAGTTATAGAAAAACGAAAAGTAAAACACCCCAAATACGGTAAATTCATTAACAAAACAACACGCTTTATGGCACATGACGAAAAAGAAGAATGCCAAATAGGCGATGTTGTTAAAATTATGGAAACAAGGCCTTTAAGCAAAAATAAATGCTGGCGATTAGTAGAAATAATTGAAAGAGCTAAGTAATTATGATACAGCAAGAAACTAGATTAGTAGTAGCCGACAATAGCGGAGCAAAAGAAGTACTCTGCATAAGAGTACTAGGCGATTCAGGGAAAAAATATGCCACAGTAGGCGATAAAATTGTCGTAACAGTAAAATCGGCTATCCCTTCCTCCGAAATTAAGAAAGGAACAGTTACAAAAGCTGTGGTAGTACGCACAAAAAAAGAAGTGCGTCGTAAAGATGGCTCATATATACGTTTCGACGACAATGCTGTTGTGTTACTAAACCAAGCAGATGAATTAAGAGGAACACGTATATTTGGACCAGTTGCACGTGAATTACGCGAAAAACAATATATGAAAATAGTTTCATTGGCACCCGAAGTGCTATAAAATATTAAATAACTATGACAAGAAAAAAACTACACATAAAAAAAGGAGATACAGTAATAATAATAGCTGGCGATCATAAAGGTCAGGAAAGCAGAGTATTATCTGTAAATTACGAAAAACAAACAGCAATCGTCGAAGGAGCAAATCTTGTTCATAAACATACAAAACCCAATGCTAAAAATCCTCAAGGAGGAATCATTAAAAAAGAAGCCCCTATTCATATCTCAAACTTAATGCTAAAAGACCCTTCGACAGGAAAACCAACAAGAATTGGAAAACGTCTAAATGATAAAAATAAACTAGTTCGTTACGCAAAAAAATCAGG
>JBBIKO010000147.1:0-5535 GCA_037445415.1 Bacteroidota bacterium | reverse complement strand
GTAAATTTATGAAACCGTAGCATATCCATAACACCAACAGCAGACAAAGCTACACGGAAAAGTTCTGGTCTCTGATTGGTAACAGCTGCTACCAATAGCCCTCCGTTAGAACCACCCTGAATAGCAAGATAATCTGGCGATGTATATTTTTTAGAAATAAGATATTCTGCAGCTGCTATAAAATCGTCAAATACATTTTGTTTATTGAGCTTTGTTCCCGCTATATGCCACGATTTGCCATATTCGCCTCCTCCACGAATGTTAGCTAAAGCAAAAATCCCTCCTTGTTCGAGCCATGCCAACCTAGTAGGCGAGAATGAAGGCATAAGGCTAATGTTAAAACCACCATAACTATATAAAAGAGTTGGATTTTTTCCGTTAAGCTCAATATCTTTTTTGTGAACAATAAACATAGGAACTCTTGTACCATCTTTACTATTGTAAAAAATTTGTTTTACTTCATAGTCATTTTCGTTAAATTCTGTTATAATAGGTTTAAAAACAAGTTTTTGTTCATTACTTGATGTATTGTACATAAAAACACTTGTAGGATAAATAAACGAAGTAAAGTCGTAAAATAAAATGGTATCTCCTGTGGAGGAACTTATATTGTTAACAGTACCTATTGTTGGTAATTTTATATCATATAAATAATTTCCATCTAAATTATAAACTTTAAGTACGCTTTTAGCATCTTGCATGTAATTAATAATTAAATGTTGATTTGTTAAAACAGCATTTTTTATAACATCTTTTGTTTCGTTTATTATTGTTTCAATTTTTTTATCAATCAGCGAATACCTTATTATTTTGTAATTATTTGCTTCTTTATTGGTTTTAATATAAAGATAATTATTTATGTGGTCAATTACTTTGTATTTTGTATCGTAAGTATCAAATATGGTTTGAATAATTGATTTTGTTTTTGTTAAATCCATAAAATGTAGTGCATTCCCAAGCTGATTTGCTTTATATTCGTAAAAAACAACAATTTTTTCGTCGGAAGTTGTTGATGCATAAAAATTTTGCAATGGTTCGTTACGATTTTCTAAAATAACAACATCGTCTTTTTGTTTATTCCCTAATCGATGAAAAAATAGTTTATGATATTGATTGCTTTGCGAAAGCTCCGTTCCTTTTTTAGGTGTTTCGTAACCGCTATATATTATCCCGTCTTGAAACCAAGCTATGTCAGAAAATTTGACCCATTTTATAGTATCTGAAAGCATTTTACCAGTAGCTATTTCTTTAAAATAAATTTCATTCCAATCGCTTCCTGCTTTCGATAAAGCATAAGCAATAATTTTTCTATCGGACGATATTTTATAATTAGTCAAAGCAATTGTTCCGTCTTTTGATAACTGATTTGGGTCAATTAAAACTTTACCTAATTTTTGAACATCTTCTGTAATAAATAAAACACTTTGATTTTGTAGTCCATCGTTTTTAAAATAAAAGTAATAGTTATCTTTTTTCACTGGAACACTTTGTTTTTGATAATTGTACAATTGTGTTATACGGTCTTTTAAAAGATTTCTAAATGGTATTTTGTTTAAATAATCGAAAGTTATCTTGTTTTGTCTTTCTATCCATTCTTTTACATCGCTACAAGTGTCGCATTCTAACCATCGGTAAGGATCTGGAACTTTCGTTCCAAAATAATCATCAACAATATTAACTTTTTTAGAAGTGGGATAATTAATTTTTTCGAAATTACACGAACACATACTTATTACAAAAAATATTAAGGCTATGTTTTTCATAAGAAAATATTTTTTCAAACATAGCTAAAATCTTATAATATATCAAAACAAATTGCTATTGAATATTTATTAAGAAAATGTTTATTTTATCATAAACTTGTTTTCAATAAATATCTGGACAATGAAACTATTTTGTATTGAAAAACTTTTTAAAATATTAAAAAGATTTTATTTATTAAAGCAACCGAAATTCAAAGAGTTTTTTCTTTGTGTAACTTCATGCACTCTGTTGTATAACATTTAATTTTAACATAATCTTAACTATGCCGTATAAAAGCCTCAATAAACTATCAAAATTTTTTGAAACATTTAAACATATATGGTCAAAATGTTTTATACTTTAAATTTATGAATGGTAAATCATTGAAATTTAACAACATGGCGATATGTTTATTTCGCAAATAATTCAAATCAAGAAAATTTTATTAAAAAACAAAGTTCTTGGTTAATTTTTTAGTTGCCATTTTTTTATATAAATTTACAAAAAAAAATGCTTAAGCGTTTCTTACTTTTATACATATTCTTATTCAGTACCTTTAGCTTATTTAGTCAATTCAATAAAAATGGACTTCCTTTTTTTAAAAACTATTCTCCTGAAGAATATAGAGGACATAATGAAATCTGGTGTATTACAGAAGATATATATGGTCAAATATTTTTTGGTACAAGCGATGGCGAAATAATTAAATACAATGGTGTAAATTTTGCAAAATATTCAACAAATAACAAAGCACAAATTTTTTCGTTTACAAAAAATTCAAAAGGAAATATATTTATATCTTCATATAACGACTTTGGATATCTTGATTTAAACCATCAGAAATACATTTCGCTTTTACATGAAAAAGTAAATAATATATCATTTAGAAAAACATACACCGATTCAAAACAAAACGTTTACTTCTGTTCTAAAACTGTTATTTACAAATATAGTAAAGAAGGAATTATTAGTAAGATAAAACTTCCTGAAAAAAGTTGGTTAAGCTTCTACATAAACGATAAAATTTACATATCCAACGAAGATAGTGGTTTAATAGTTTTAGAAAATGAATCATTGCGAAAATCAGATGTTTTTGATGTGTTAAAAGGGAAATATGTAAATATATATTTTCAAATAAATTCAAATAATCATTTAGTAATAACAAGCGAAGGAGAATCGTGGATGCTTTCCGATAATAATCTAAAACCTTTTAGTAATAAATTACTTGATACAATTATTTCAAACGGATTATATTACATAGAAAAATCTCCTGATTATTTATTTTTTTGCACTTTAAACAATGGAATATACATTACTGATTATAAATTTCGTCCAATATATCATTTATCTGTTAATGAAGGCCTTTTATCAAATACAATAACTTACGCATATTATAAAAATGATGATAACACTTTATGGTTAGCATCTATAAACGGTCTTATAAAAATTGAATTAAATCCAAAGTTGCATTTTTTTTCAGAAGAAAGTGGGTTAAAAGGAAATATTTATTCAATAGAGCGATATAAAAACAAATTATACGTTGCAACCGACGATGGTTTATTTATTCAAACCAATATATCAAATAAGCTTACTTTTAGTAAAATTGCTTTAAATATAAAAGGGACAACATATATTAATTCAATAAAATCAATAATAAAGAATAACAATGAAGAAGTATTATGGCTTGGGCTTTTAACAGGATTATATGAAATAAATAATAAGAATGAATTTAAAAAAATTTCGGATTTATCACCAAATTATGTTTATCAAAATAAAAATCTGAATAAAGTTTACATTGCTACTGAAAATGAACTTTATATTGCTCATTACGAAAATAATAATTGGGTTTTTAATAAGTTTAACAATTTTAATGGATTTATCAATTCTATTATAGAAGATAACAGCAATAGAATATGGTTTTCTACAAAAACAAACGGAGTATATTGTATTGATAAGGATAATTTAATACACTATACCATCAATAATGAACTTCCAAATGATAAATATGCACAAATTGTATTTTTTGATAATAATATATTTACAATCAGTAATAACAGCCTATATACTTTTAATTATAATAAAAACATTTTCGAGCCATATAACTTTACAAATGAATTAAAACCTTTAAAAAGTATAAAGTTTACAAGCATTAATTCAGGTATAAACAAACAATTAATTTTTCAAACAAATAATAACATTATTTATTATTTGTATAAAAAACTTAATAACTTTTATATAGACACCACATCTTTTTACCGTTTCCCTTTTACATCTATATATCATATACTTTTTGATCCTATTGGAATTATTTGGTTTGGAACAAACAAAGGTATTTATTCATACAACACAAATGTAAAAACAAAAGCATTTGAATTCAAACCTTTAATAAATGAAATGAAATTGCTGAAAAACGATTCTATTTTATTCAACGGAGTTTATTACGATAGTTTACTCGGAATTCTATTAAAACAACCCAAAAGCCCAAAAATTACAATTCCATATAAATTTAATAGTTTCCAGTTTACCTATTCTTGCCCTTTTTACCAAAATGAAGAAGGTATTGAATACTCATACATGCTTAAAGCATTTGATAATCAATGGTCTTCTTGGACAAAAGATATAAAAGTTAAATATACTAACATAAATGAAGGTATTTATACATTTTTATTAAAAACTAGAAATTCATATAAGCAAGAAAGTAATATAGTTAGTTATACCTTCGAAATAAAATCACCTTGGTACAGAACTTTTTGGGCATATTTGCTTTATGTACTTTTAAGCATTTTCGTGTTTTTCGTTTCAATAAAACTTTATACTCGAAAACTTGAAGCAGATAAAAGAAAACTTGAAAAAATTGTTGAAGAACGAACAGCAGAAGTAGTACAACAAAAAAATGAAATTGAACAAAAAATAAAGTAATTGAACAAAAAAATAAAGATATAACAGATAGCATTTACTATGCTAGACGTATTCAAGAATCTATATTACCACCAATCGAAAGTGGATACAATTTATTCGATATGTTTATTTATTATAAACCAAAAGATATTGTTAGCGGTGATTTTTATTTTTATCGTCATATACCACAATCAAAAATAATATATATTGCAGCAGCCGATTGTACTGGACATGGTGTTCCCGGTGCATTTATGAGTGTTCTTGGCATAAGCTTAATAAATGATATCATTGATAAATCTCATATCACAACTACCGATATGATTCTTAATGAATTAAGAAAAGATGTTATTTCATCATTAAATCCAGAAGGAAAGGAGCAAGAAACAAAAGATGGAATGGATATAGCCTTTATTGCATATAATTATGAAAAGCAATACATTGAATTTTCTTTAGCAAATAACCCATTATACCTTGTAAGAAACAATGAACTTATTGAATATAAGGCAGATAAAATGCCTGTTGGGCTTTACGATAGAAAACAAGATATACCTTTTTCAAAAAATGATATATATATACAAAAAAATGACATCATCTATATTTTCTCAGATGGATTTGCCGATCAATTTGGGGGTGAAAATGGTAAAAAATACATGTATAAACGATTTAAAGAATTTTTACTATCAATTTCCAACCTAAATATGAAAGAACAAAAAGAGGCAATTGAAAAAGAAAGCATACTTTGGAGGGGAGATTGTCAACAAATTGACGATCAAATTATTATTGGAATACGCTTTTTGTAAGAATTTTTATTATTTATTTGTTGTTTATTTTTTTATTTTTAATCATTTTTTCGTTTTTTTAATATTTTTTATTTATTAGGATTATTTTTATCCA
>JBBIKO010000146.1:0-5600 GCA_037445415.1 Bacteroidota bacterium | reverse complement strand
TGTGTTTCCAGAATAACATATATATTTACCATATAAATGAATTGTATCGCTAATATTTACTTTAACATCTCCATGCATTTTTATATCGTTTTCAATACTATTATAGAAGGCGCTATCACAAGTTAATACAGCATTTTCATGTTTTAATACAACATTCCCAACAAATCGTCGAATATTTTTACCATATCGTTCTTCGTCATAATCTATAATTGCGGCGTTTACTAACTCAATTTTTTTGATGTTTTGAGCAAAAGATATAGTTTTGAAAAGTAGAATAATAATAAAAACACTAAGCCAAGACATGTTTTAGGTTTTTAATAATTCATCTATAAGCATGTCGTTTGTAATGCTTTCGGCTTCGGCCTGATAATTTCTTATTATACGATGTCGTAATACAGGATGTGCTACTGCTTTGACATCGTCTATATCTGGGCTATATTTGCCGTTTAACAAAGCATGTGCTTTTGCTCCGATAATTAAATATTGAGATGCACGTGGTCCACTTCCCCATATTATATACTTATTTGCAAGTGGATGTGAATTTTGTCTATTGGGGCGAGTGCACGAAGCCAGATTTACAGCATATTTCAAAACGTTGGGATTAACCGGAACTTTATAAATTAAATCTTGATAAAACAAAATATCGTTTGCAGTAAGTATCTGATTAATTTCTACTTTTTTTAATGAAGTAGTTTCGTCAACTATTGTAACTTCTTCTTCGAAAGAAGGATAATCGAGTAAAATGTTGAACATAAAGCGATCTAATTGTGCTTCTGGCAACAGATATGTTCCTTCTTGCTCAATTGGGTTTTGTGTAGCAAGAACAAAAAAAGGTTCATCTACTTTAAAAAGTTTTCCTGCAACAGTAACAGATTTTTCTTGCATAGCTTCGAGAAGTGCCGATTGAGTTTTAGGTGGTGTACGGTTTATTTCGTCGGCAAGTAAGAAGTTACAAAATATAGGACCTTCTATAAATCTAAATTTTCGCGATTCATCTAATATTTCGCTACCTACTATATCGGAAGGCATTAAATCGGGGGTAAACTGAATTCTATTGTATTTTAAACCAAGAGCTTTAGCAATTGTAGTTACTAATAATGTTTTTGCTAAACCAGGAACACCTATCAATAAGCAATGTCCTTTTGAAAATAAAGCTGTAATAACTTCATTTATAACGCTATCTTGACCAACAATAATTTTTTGTATTTCTTTTTTTAATTGCTCGTGTGCTATTTGAAGTTGTTTTACTGCCTGAATATCATTTACTTTCGACTGTATCATAACTCATTTAATTAAATTAAACTCACAACGTTTAAAATCTTCGTCTATTGCAAAATAAGTTGTTTTAGATTTACTTTCTACCCATTTTTTAATAGTTTGAGCTCTCAAATGTTCTTGTGTAAGTTGTTGCAAAAAATAGTAATCATTGTTTAAATTGGCTTTGTGAGCTGGATATTTGGCTTTGAGTTTTACAATTTTGTATCCCTTTTTACCTTTTTCGTCAAAAAATTCGAAAACAGGGCTTATTTGTCCTTCATTCAATTTTTCTAACTGACGCAATGTAGCAGGATCTATATTTTCTTTTTCGATACGTGTTGAATTAGTATATGGATTTATAGCTAATCCTTCGTTGTATGCTGTGTTTTTATCCATACTGTATAGCGTAACAGCTTTTGAGAAAGAAATGGAATCTGCTATTATTTTTTGATATATTTCTTGAAGTTTCTTTTGAGCTTTTATTTGTTCTTCAAAGCTGCTTTTTACGGTTAATAAAATGTGACGTGCGTTTATTAGTTCACCTCTTTTTTCTATAAGTTGAATTATATGAAATCCAAAATCTGTTTCAACTATAGGTGAAACTTCTCTTTCTTTTAATTTAAAAGCTGCGCCTGAGAATTCTGGTACCATATCGCTTCGGCTAAAAAAGCCTAATTCGCCACCTTTTAATGCACTTCCAGGATCTTCGCTATATAAAACAGCCAAAGTATTAAAACTTTCGCCTTTTATAATGCGATTACGAATATTTTCAAGTTTTTCTTTTGCTTCAAGTTTATCTTTATCGCTAACAACAGGATAAATAACTATTTGCTGATATTCGAGATGTTCTTCTACTATTGGAATACTATCTTCTGGCAAACTTTTAAAAAAATTTCTTACATCGGATGGTGTAACTTTAATTTTACCAACAACTTTTTCTTGCATACGTTCTGCTATCATTTGTTTTCTAAGTGATTTCCGTAAATCAGCTTTAATATCGAGTATATTTTTATTAAAATATTCTTCTAACTTTTTTTCGCTGCCTAATTGTGATATAAAATAACGTAATCGTCTGTCTAACTCCGATTCTACTTCTTTATCGCTAACAGTAACACTATCGAGTTCTGCTTGATGAAGTAAGAAATTTTGATAAATAAGTTCTTCTAAAATTGAGCATTTAAGGTCAATATTTTCGTAATTCCCTTTATTAGGTGTTTGATTATATTGGTTTTCTACATCGCTTAATAGAATGGCATTATTACCAACAACTGCTATCACTTTATCTATTATTATTCTTTGAGATAAAGCAGACAAGCAAAAAAGTGATATTAGAATAATTATACTAGATAGTGTTTTCATGGATAATAGAATTCTATTTTGTTTTTTTTCTGAAAATCTTCAAACGATTTAATTTCTAATTCTTCTAATAGTTTTAATTTACGTTTGACTAAAATATTAGGTATAACAACATGTTTTGCTCCCCATTCTTTTGGCATTACATTGCCTATGAGTCTGTATTCTTTAATATGAACCAAATAAACAAAATTTGAATCGTTGCATTCAATACTGTTATTTGTTTTAAGAAACTCAGTAGTATTAGTAATTTTTTCAGGGATTAAGCTTAAAAGCTTGTTAAATGAAACCCATTCATTTTTTAAATCATTACACTGATAAGCGTATTTATTACAAAACACATCCATTGCTTTAATATCTTGTATTTTATCGCTTTTATATATACTTTTTAATCGTGCCATCTTATTAAAAGTTCTAGGAACTTGTACAAGAAAAGCTTTTACGATATTTTCGTTTAATATGAGTTCGTTACTATGGTTTTGATAATATTCATTTATTTCGTTTTCTGAAACATTAGTATCTAAATTTTGTGCAATATATGCTTGTTGGTATCGGTAAATTAGTAGCGAATGTTTGTATTCTTCTACTTCTTTCGAAACATCGAGTTGTTCGGGTGGAAGGTTTTTTGTGGCAAGCTCGAGCAAAATTTTCTTTTTTGCCCATTTTTCTAGATAAACTTGAATAATTGCGAATGAGTCTTCTCTATTTTTTGCATCTACTAATAAATCTGTAAGGTCTGACCAGTATAAATATGAGTTTAAGGCACGAGCAACAACTTTTTCTTCGGGCAATTCATGAAATTGAGAACAGCCACATAAAATTGATATTAGTAAAGTTATTGCTATAAATAACTGCATTTTAATTAATTATTTGTTTTAATACTTCTTCGTTAATTACTATTTTGTATTTAGCACGAAGTTCGTTTATCCATTGTTTTTCGAGATATGATTGATAATCGGCTGTAATAATTCCTTTGGCTTCCGATAATTGTTTAGGTTGTATAGGTAAAATACGATTAATGTAGTAAATATATTTTTTTTCTTGTAGTACAGAATATTTTTTGTTTAGCGATTTATCTTTGTTAAAAGCTATTTTATCTACTTCTGTAAGGTCGCCTTTGCTAAAAATTTTAACATCTTTTTTTGTTAAACAGATAACTTTTTTATTTATTTTATTAAGTATTTCTTCTATGTTTTGTTGATTTTTATTGTTTTCAATTGCTTTAATAAGATAGTCTTTACATTTATCAGTTTCATAAGTAATTAGATAAACTTCGGCACGTTCGTCCCACATATATTTGTTTTTATTCATTTCGTAAAATTCTTTTAACCCTACAGTATCTTTTATAGCTTTAGACCATACCATTTTATCGGTTATATCGAATAATAGAATTCCGTCATGATATTCTTGCATTAAGTGTGCAAAAGAAGGGTATTTTGTTTCTAATCGAGTATTTTCGTATGCTGTAATTTGGTTTTGTTCCCATTCTTTATATAATTGACTAGCTAATTGTTTTGCTGCAAAATTGTTTTGAACTGTTGGGTCTTTTTGTTTTAATTTATATGACGATAAAAATTCAACAAATTTTTGTTGTGTATAAACAGAATCTTTAAGTGAGAATAATGGTTTGTTTAGTTTAATTGTTGCAGGCATTTTAAAGCTAGCAGAATATAATGTTGTATCAACAAAATTTATTATTTCATCTAAATTTTTGCTATAAAAAGTGTAACCGTACTCTTTTTTCAGCTTTTCAATTAAAATTGTTTTACTTTGTTGTGCTCGAGGGTCTTTAGATGTTTTATTCATCAATTCGTTTTTTTCGCTTTCAAAAGTACCAATAGGACGAGTTTCTATTTTTTTTACTATATGCCATCCAAAAGCAGTTCTAAAAGGTTTAGAATAATCACCTACATTAGTTTCAAAAGATGCTGTTTCAAATTCAGGAACCATGCGTCCTGTACCAAACCATGGAAGTTCACCACCTCTTTTAGCGGATGCTTTATCGTCTGAATACTCTAATGCTAATTTAGCAAAGTCTTCGCCATTTTGCAATTTCTGATAAATTTCTTGAATCTTGTTTTCTGATTTTTTTGCATCTTCTTCTTGAGCGTCGCGTGGAATAAGAACCATAATATGAGCAACTTTTACATCGCCTATGTTTTCTTTTCTGTCTGTTACTTTAATTATATGATAACCATATTGACTTCGCACTGGATTTGATACTTCACCTATTTTCAATGAATATGCTGTATTTTCGTAGGGCAAAACTGTTGTAAAAACTGTTAAATAGCCTATATCGCCACCATTTATTTTACTAGCATCGTCTTGTGAAAAATTTTTAGCTAAGGTTGCAAAATCTTCGCCTTTATCAATTCTTTTTTTTATTTCCATTGCTTTATTGTATGCAACCAATGTATCTGAAGGGTTAGCCGATTCGCTAACTTTTATTAAAATATGACTTGAACGAATTTTCCATTTTTTACGTTCGTATGCTTCACGCAAAAGTTTTTCTTCTGTTTCTTTATCTACGAAATAAGGTGCCGAAAGTTGTTTACGATAGCTTTGCAATTCTTGTTTAAAAGTATGTGTAGTATCAAGTTTTAAATTTTTTGCTTCCTTTACTTTAAGTTTATAGTTGATAAAAAGTTCTAGGTATTCTCTAATAGCTTTTTCGTTTCGTGCAGAATCGGTATTGTTTTTATAATAGATACGCTCAAATTCCGACTTGGAAATCGGAATATCGTTAATAGTCATTAAAACAGGGTCTTTTTGCGACCAAACATTAATTGAATAAGCTAAAATAAACGCATAACTTATAAATTTTTTCATAGTAACTATATTATTATTATTATATTTTATTCTCTACTATAATTTGGTGCTTCGCTGGTTATTGTAATATCGTGTGGGTGACTTTCTACAACGCCAGCATGAGTAATTCTTACGAATTTTGCATTATGCAATTCTTCTATTGTCTTTGCACCACAATAGCC
>JBBIKO010000145.1:2073-5622 GCA_037445415.1 Bacteroidota bacterium | reverse complement strand
TTAAAATTTTTTTTACTTCATAATGTTTGAATTTTTCTATATTTTGTATAGCTTGCATTTGGAACAACATCTCATTACCAGCTCGGCGAGCAGGATCGCCTGTACAAGTTTCTTCTGTCCCTAATACAGCAAAATCTATTTTAGCAAAATTTAATATTTTTACAAATGCACGTGATACTTTCTTATAACGGAAATCGTAAGCACCAGCGCAGCCAACCCAGTATAAATATTCTGGCTTATGCCCTTGAGCAAAAACTTCGCTCATTATAGGAACTTTTATCGCATGTTTGTTCATGATTCAATCCAATTTAAACGATCGGAAACTGAATATTGCCAAGGGGCACCATTATTTTCAATGTTTGCAAATATTGATTGTAAGCCACCTTGAGCTTTACCTTCTTCCAGTACTAAATAACGTCTTAAGTCAATTATTATTTGTGGGTGATATATATTTACAGGACACTCCATTGCACAAGCATTGCAAAGTGTACAAGCCCATATTTCTTCCAAACTAACATAGTTTCCTAAATACGACTTATTATCAGTAAAGTTACTATCTTTGATTAGTTTTGGAGCTTTTTCGTTCATTCTTACGCGTAAATCAATTAGTAATTTTCTTGGCGAAAGTTTTCTTCCTGTTTGAGAAGCAGGACAAACAGATGTGCAACGTCCACATTGAGTACAAGTAAGAGCGTCTAAATAAGTTTTCCATGTTACATCTTCACAATCTTTTATACCAAAACGTGTAGGCAGTGAATTTTCTTGATTATTATATGCTGTTTCTGGATTCATCATTATTTTTAGCTCTTTTGTTATATTTTCCATTGTGTTTAACTTTCCAAGAGGCTCTAACCTGCTTAAAAAGACATTCGGAATTGACATAAATATATGAAAATGCTTAGAATATGGTAAAATGTTTGCGAATATAAATATCAGTTCTATGTGCGACCACCAAAATATTTGATACCATAATTTGCAATCGCATGGGCAAAAGTCGAAATAATTAGCAAAATAATTACTTATCGGATATGGAGTATTTTTGTATATTGTTGCTTCATTAAAATTTATTCCAATTAAAGTTATCATCAATAATAATATGAGGCATAAGGCTAATAGAGCATCTAAATGAGCTTTAATTGTCATTTCTTTTCCTTCGAAACGCTTTACTGCTTTGCTTATTCGGCGAATTATGAATATTATTATAGCAATAGTTATAATATAGGCGAAAACATCGCCAAACCCCATTATTATATCGTAAAAAGTGCCAAGAAAACTAAGGGATTTATGTTTAGCAAAAATTCCATCTATTACCATTTCAACACTCCCGAACATTATTACTATAAATCCCCAAAAAACAAAAGCATGAAGAATTCCCGAAAAAGGAAATCGCAATATTTTATTTTGTCCAAAAGCTATTTTAATAACTAAACTAAATCGGTTAATCCAATTATTAATTTTATATGGTTGTGTAAGTTTAAAATACCTGTAAGTCTTATATATTGAAAAAGCAAAAACAGATATTGTTATAATAAAAGTTGATATAAAAATTATCTGCGAAACAGTCATTTTCTGAATTTTTACAAAATTATTAAAATGTAAGTAATAAAATATTGTTTTTTAACAATACAGTTATATAAATTAAAAATTCAAATAAACATCTATTTTTATTTATATCTTAGCGTAAATTTTTATTTATGCAAGTTTTCAAGTTTGGCGGTGCTTCTTTAAAAGATGCTAAAAGCATAATGCAGGTCTGTGAAATAATTAAAAATTATAAAGACGATCACTTAGTTATTGTTGTTTCGGCAATGGGTAAAACAACCAATGCACTCGAAGAAGTACATAAATATTATATAGAAAATAACGATAAAAAATATGAAGCTTTAAATAACGTTAAGTTATATCATTACAATTTATTAAAGCAAATATTTAAGGAAGAAGATGAAGTATATTTTGAGATAGAAAAAATATTTTTTGACTTAAATAATTATATAAGCTACAATTATACAAATTTTATTGAATATGAATACGATCAAATTGTATCAATAGGCGAAATTTTGTCTTCAAAAATAATGTATTATTATTTAAGAAGCCTTGATATAAATGTAAAATGGATTGACATTCGTTCTGGGTTAATAACAGATGATTATCATAGAGAAGCAACTATTTTATTTGAAAATGCATCATCTAAAATCAAATCAATTTTTTCTTCAAAAGGTTTGTATGTGTGTCAGGGTTTTATAGGAGGAACTGAAGATGGAATTAGTACTACATTAGGACGCGAAGGGTCTGATTATACAGCAGCTGCTCTTGCATATATACTCGACGCAAAATCGGTTACAATATGGAAAGATGTGCCAGGGGTTTTAAATGCCGATCCCAGAATAATGCCCGAAGCGATTAAGTTAGACAGTATTTCGTATAAAGAGGCAATAGAATTATCATATTACGGCGCACAAGTTATTCATCCTAAGACTATTAAGCCATTGCAAAATAAAAATATACCTTTATATGTGAAATATTATTCAGATCCAAATAATAGTGGTACAAAAGTTATTAATACTGATGAAATAACAGAACTACCACCTATTTATATTTATAAGTATAATCAAGTTGTTGTTTCTGTTATGCCAAAAGATTTTTCATTTATTGCAGAAGAAAATTTGAGCATAATTTTTAAACATTTGGCTGAACATAAAATTAAAGTTAACTTAATGCAACAATCGGCAGTTAGTTTTAGTATTTGTATAGACTACAACGAACAAAAGTTAAAGTCTTTATTAAATGCTTTAAGTTATAAATTTAACATTTTACACAATAAAAATTTGACTTTAGTTACAATCAGGCATTATACCAACGAAGCTATTGAAAAAATTATTAGAAATAAAAATATTATTCTTATGGAAGTTAGTCGAAAAACTGCAAGAATAGTGTTAAAATAAGATTATGTTATTTTAAATTAATAGTTTTGAAATGCAGTAAATAACATTCAAATGGGGTTATAGTACATATAGTGGTCAAATACTAAGAATGGAATATATATCTATTAACAGTTAACTTTCTATACAGCCAATTGTCTTTCGTAATACTGTTGCTAACTTTTAATAGTCATAGATGTTAAATAATTTTAAAACAATTATTGTCATTTTATTAAAGTTATAAAAATTGTTTTTTTGTAAAATGTTTACTCAGTATGTACATATTATTTGCATCGTAATTTTATTTTTAATAAGCAAAAAAGTTTATTTACAGAATGTAATTACTGGATATGTATATGAAAAACGTAAAACTGACAACAAAGTACAATTTGATCCGCTTGTTGGAGCAAGTGTATATTGGGAAGGCACTTCAGTAGGAACAACTACCGACGAAAAAGGAAAGTTTAAGTTAAAATTTGTTCCAGAGTCACGTCGTCTTGTAGTTAGTTATGTAGGTTATAAATCGGATACTTTTCGCATAATCGAAGGACAAAAAGACATTAACATTGTATTACAAGCTATTGAAGTATTAAATGAAGTAGAAATTACTGAAAGACAAAAAGGAGAATAT
>JBBIKO010000145.1:0-2054 GCA_037445415.1 Bacteroidota bacterium | reverse complement strand
AACAGAAATTATTACAACTGCTGGATTACAAAAATTAGCATGTTGCAATTTATCTGAGAGTTTTGAAAACAGTGGAACAGTTGATGTTAATTATAGTGATGCTGTTACTGGTGCAAAACATATTCAAATGCTTGGTTTAGCTGGTATTTATTCGCAACTGCTTGGCGAGAATATGCCCCTGTTAAATTATTTATTTTATTCGCATGGCTTAACTTTTGTACCTGGTACTTGGATGAAATCAATTCAAGTTTCTAAAGGAACGGCATCGGTTACAAATGGTTTTGAATCTATTACAGGTCAAATAAATGTAGAATTTAAAAAACCACATTTGTCTGATCCTTTTTTCTTTAACTTATATGTAAACAACGAAGGGAAAACTGAAATAAACACAGATGCAAGTTTCAAAATAAATGAAAAATTTTCGTTAGGAACATTATTACATTTTGAAAATCAGTTCTTTGAGTTCGATCACAATAACGATGACTTTTTAGATATTCCGCTTAACAAACAAATAAACTTCTTTCAACGATTTAATTATGAGGTAGATAATAAATATTGTTTTCAGTATGGCATTAAATATCTTTTTGATGATAAAAATGGTGGTCAAATAAACTTTGATCATAACAATAACCGAAATATACAAAATTTTTATGGTATTGGAATTACAAACGAAAGAATAGAAATATTATCGAAGCATGGTTTTATTTTACCACGAAAAAATACAAGTCTTGGGATTCAGTTGTCGGTTTTAGAGCACAAGCAAAATGCATTTTTTGGAAGATTCGATTATAAAGCAAACGAAAAATATTTGTATTCCAATTTGATTTTCAATACTTATTTATTCACAAATTCACATAAAATTGATATAGGAAGTTCGTTTATATTAAATGATTTAAAAGAAGATATAAAAATAAAAGGGATTGATACCATTTTTAATAAAACAAATAATGTATCAGGTCTTTTTGCTCAATATTCGTTAAACTATCAGGGAATTATTTCATTAATTTTGGGCTTTCGCACTGATTATTCTTTTATATATAAACAATGGATACACACACCACGTTTGCATTTTAAGTACGATATAAACGAAAAAGCAAACATTAGACTATCGGCAGGAAAAGGTTCACGCTTTTCTTTACCTGTTGCAGAAAATATGAGTTATTTAGTTAGTTCAAGAACATGGTTTTTAGATACAGATATATTTTATGAAACTGCATGGAACTATGGGATAAGTTTTTCTAAAAATATTAAGTTAAACGATGATAAAAACATTAATTTGATTGCCGATTATTTTAGAACCGATTTCATCAATCAAGTTGTTGTTGATTTTGTAACTAATCCGCAGAAAGTTAATATATACCAGTCAAGTGCCAAAAGTTATAGCAATAGCTATCAGTTAAACATAAATTTTTCGCCCATAAAGCGTCTTGATTTTACTTTAATAGGAAGATATAACGATGTTCGACAAACGTATAACAACAGTTTACTTTTAGTGAAACCTATGGTTGTTCCTTTAAAATTATTATCAACAATATCATATTCAACATTGCATGAAAAATGGTCGTTCGATGTTACGGTACAATGGAATAGCCCGACCCAATTGCCCGATTTGTCATCAAATCCTGCTGAATACAGAATTCCCCAAAAATCTAATCCATACACAATCGTTCATGCACAGATAACACGACGATTTAAAAAATGGGATATTTATACAGGTGTTGAAAATGCTTTAAATTATAAATTAAAATACCCTATAATTGCGTATAAAGATCCTTTTGGTTCATATTTTGATGCATCGTTGGTTTATGCACCTATAATGGGACGTTTGTTTTATATTGGAATGCGTTATAAATTTACAAAAAAATAAATTATATGAAAAAGTTATTTAATATCTTGATTTTACTGGTTTTAATTCAAGTAGTTTATGCTCAAAAGAAATCTGAAATTGTGATTCAAACAAGTGCCGAATGTCAGATGTGCAAAGAAAAACTTGAAAAAGCCTTGGCATACGAAAAGGGTATCTATTCTTCAAATTTAGATTTAAGTACAAAGAA
>JBBIKO010000144.1:0-5636 GCA_037445415.1 Bacteroidota bacterium | reverse complement strand
AAAATAACATTGGAATTGTTGTTGTAGTTTAACAAAATTATTAATTGCTCCGAAATAATTCCCTAAATGTAAATTCCCCGTAGAACGAATTCCGCTAACAATTATGTTGCTCATATATTTTTTACACAAATGTAAAGTAAAATTTTTAGATATTAGTTAAATTATACTTTTTTAAGCATATCCTACTATTTTGTAAGCTATAAAACCAATCCATTCGTGTATTAGCTTATCCCATAATTCTAACGCAGTTAAGTTTGGAATAAATAAGTGATCGAATAGATATTTTCTTTTTCCGGCATATCGTTCAGCAGGATAATAATCGGCTTTAATTCCCTGCTTTTCGAAGCAACTTAGCGATCTTTTCATATGAAAAGCAGATGTAATAATTATTATGTTTTTAGCAGAGTTACTTTTTAAAAATTCGGCAGTGTATTTTGCATTTTCGTATGTGTTTTGTGATTTGTTTTCAAAAATTATTTTATCTGTGTCTATGTTTACATCGTTTAAATAATCTTTTATTATATCGGCCTCTTTGCCAGTTGTTTTCATTAAAGAACCATCTCCGCCGCTTATTATCATTTTTTTTGCATAGCCATTTTTTAAAAGTTTCAAGCCTTGCAGCAATCGGTCTATACTCTTATTTATGCCAATTTGGTTTGCTTTTGTATCATAATAACTCATCATTCCGCCTAATACAACAACATAATCGTATTTTTTTTCTAATTTTTCTAAATTTACAGCAGGGACTTCCCACAATCGCATAATTTCATCAACTATAAACGAATTTGAAAAAAAATAGAAAGTAAATATGCTTATTAAAAGTAAATTTTTTTTCTTTTTGGGATTTTTTGATAATAAAGTCAATATTAAAAGTGTAAAAATCCATAATAACGGAGAAAATAAAATTCCTAATATTTTAGATGCGTAGAAAAATAAGGTATCCATTTTAGCATAACGATTTAAGTTGTTCCAACAAATCTAAATTTTCTTTCACCGAATTGGAAGTTAGCAGTTTTATACGCCATTCTCTGCTATTTTCTATTCCTTTAAAATATTGAACGTAATGACGTCTTATAGATAAAATACCAATGTGTTCACCTTTGTCTTCTACCGATTTTAAGAGATGCATTTTTGCTATTTCAATTTTTTCGTAAATACTTGGTTCTGGCAAAAGTTTTCCTGTTTCTAAGAAATGTTTTATATGTTTAAAAATCCAAGGACGTCCTATGCTTGCACGTCCTATCATTATTCCGTCAACATTATATTTTTCGAAATGTTGCTTTGCTTGTTCTGGATTTGAAATATCTCCATTGCCAATTATAGGTAAATTGTTTAATGGGTGTTGTTTAACTTCTCCTATTAAAGTCCAATCGGCTTTGCCCGAATACATTTGGCTTCGTGTACGTCCGTGAATTGTTAACCCTGTAATACCTGTATGGTTAAGTAACAATGCTATTTCTAGTATGTTTTTCGATTGTTCGTCCCAACCCAATCTTGTTTTTACGGTTACAGGTTTTTTTACAGATTTTGACACTTTTTCTGCTATTTCAACTAACAAAGGAACATTTAGCATCATACCACAACCAGCACCACGCTTGACAATTTTTTTAACGGGACAACCAAAATTTATATCAATAAAATCGGGATATGCCTGTTCTACAATTTTTGCTGCTTCAATCATTCTGTCTAATAAATGCCCATATATTTGAATTCCTATTGGACGCTCATAGTCGTAAATTTTTAGCTTATTAAAACTTTTTTTAGTGTTATATAACAGTCCATCACTCGAAACAAATTCTGTTATCGTTACATCAATACCACCAATTTTTTTACAAATATATCGAAAAGTGCTATCTGTAACATCTTCCATTGGAGCTAAAAAAAGAGGATATTCTGGAAGTATTAAATTAGCAAAGCTACTTTTCACTTTTTTGGTACAAACTTAAGTAAAAATAAAATTATATTCAAACGAATAAAAATCCATTACACTCCTCAATAAGCGAGTACTCGAAGTACATTAGTCTTGTCGTAAGAAAACATTTTAGTTAGCATCTTATTTAGTGCGTTGGTGCAATAAGTTTTCCTGACTTTGTTACAAAAAATACAATAACTCTCAATTTTTGTCTCGACAAATGTAGTAATATACAACGATATCCAAAAAGTTTTAAGTTTGTTTGCAACTCTGACCTCTGTCAGGGCTGCAATCCTTGTTTTAATGGATTATGGTCTTCGACAGTAAAACTTAAGTTGTTGATTATCAATTTGTATGTTTGCTAAAAATGTTAAATTTAACAACATGCATATATTTAATTTTAACATGTTTTACATTTCTCTAAAAATTCAAAGAACCTTTTATTCAGGCAAGTACAATGTATTTTTTCAGAAATAAATTTTTTTTGAGTTTAATTAAAAAAAGTAGCATCTCATTTAGTGTGTGCCAGTGCAACATGGTTTCAATAAATCAACAAGATGGTTATTAATAATAATTTCTGTTCGAATTTAAAAATTTATAATAGAATATTTATATGTTTTATTTCCCTTAAAAAAGCTGCACTTGTATTTAAAGCAAGTGCTTTTTAGGGTATTAGAACAACTTTTAATAAGATTTATTATTTTATTAAAGATACTTTTCGAGAGGGGATATAGCTAACTCCATCAAACAAACAAGCGATGGAATATTTATTTTGCTGGATTTACAAAATCAGATGATGGCAATGTTGCTTAAAATTATAGAGTAAAGATTTTAGGTAGTAAAACTTAGACTTATATAAAAACTTTAATATCCCGATGAAACTAAACGCTACTATATTTTATTTCAGACGAAATTTTTGGGAAGAATATTTATTTCTGAAGTTTTTTTTATAAGTGTATTACCTCGCCATAAGCTGCAGCCGCAGCTTCCATAATTGCTTCGCTCATAGTTGGGTGTGGATGAATAGATTTTATTAGTTCATGACCTGTTGTTTCAAGTGTTTTTGAAACAACTAATTCGGCAACCATTTCTGTAACATTTAATCCTATAAGATGAGCTCCCAATAATTCGCCATATTTTGCATCGAAAATAAGTTTAACAAAACCGTCGCTATAGCCAGCTGCTTTTGCTTTCCCCGACGCGGAATAAGGGAATTTACCAACTTTAATTTCATAACCTTGCTCTATAGCTTGTTTTTCGGTTATACCAACCGATGCTACTTCGGGTATAGTATATATGCAGCTTGGGATATTATTATAATTTATCGGAACAGGTTTTTTCCCTGCAATATGTTCTACACAGCAAATCCCTTCAGCAGAAGCCACATGAGCTAATGCCGGAGTAGGTATAATATCGCCAATGGCATATATCCCTTCAACATTAGTTTCGTAATATTCGTTGACTTTTATTTTTCCTTTTTCGAGTTCTATTTCTAATTCTTCTATTCCGATATTTTCAAGATTAGGAGTAACACCAACAGCCGATAAAACAACTTCTGCTTCGAGTGTTTTGATACCTTGTTTTGTTTCTACTGTAACTCTACAATCATTACCGGTAGTATCTACAACTGTTACATTTCCTTCTGTGATAATCTCTATACCTTCTTTTTTAAACGAACGAGCTAGTGCCTTACTAACTTCTTCATCTTCGAAAGGAATGATGTTTGGTAATAATTCGACTATAGTAGCCTTTGTTCCCATTGCATTGTAGAAATAGGCTAATTCTAACCCTATAGCTCCTGAACCTACTACTATGATAGATTTGGGCAGATAAGGCATAGTTAGTGCTTCGCGATAACCTATAATTTTTTTCCCATCCTGCTTCATGTGTGGCAGTTCTTTTGACCGAGCACCGGTTGCAAGTATTATATGGTTAGCAGTGTATTCTTCTGTGCTTCCGTCTGATTTTTTTACCAACACGGTTTGGTTGTTTAACAATTTGCCAAATCCGTAAATAATATCAATTTTATTCTTTTTAAACAAAAATTGTATTCCCTTACTCATAGAATCGGCAACAGCACGACTTCGTGCAATAATTTTTTGAAAATTGAGGCTTACATTGCTTACTTGTATGCCATATTCTTCGGCATGTTTGGCATAATTATAAACTTGTGCACTTTTTAGCAATGCTTTAGTAGGAATACAACCCCAATTAAGACAAATACCTCCAAGTTCAGATTTTTCTACAACGGCAGTTTTCATTCCTAATTGAGAAGCCCTGATGGCAGAAACATATCCACCAGGACCACTACCTATAACTATTAAATCGTATTGCATAATATTCGTTTATTCTTTTGGCAAACCTACATAAATATTTAGTAATGAACAAAGACTTTATTTATAAAAATATTTTTTAATAAATGTAAGTGAGAAAGGAATGTCAAAGTATAAGTAATTTTTTGTATCCATAATAAAAATTTTTTATAATAAGGAGTAAAAAAATATATCTTTGTAATATTAAATGTTTGAAATTCATAACTTATGAGAAAGCTAATAATATATCTTTTATTATTAATAATTCAAAACGAAAAATTGTTTTGTCAATCGAATTATTTAATTTTAACTACAATAGCTGACACAAATGATTTATATTATGAAGCAGCAAAAACTTTAAAAAATTACAGAAATGGTAATATTCTTATATTTAACACAAACAATTTACCACAATTACAATTGCAATTAACTCAGATAAAGCCACGTTACGTAGCTTTAGTAATGCAACCACAAGAAATAGATATAAATTTTGTAAGAAAATTTTTAATGTTGAGTACTTATATTGATACTGACCCATTTTCAGATTTTTCGTATGGTTTTATAACAGGTGCAACAGGACAAGATGCTTTAAACTTTGTTCATAATTTAATTATGTCAGAAACTAATCATATTGAGCTTTTCCCATTACATATTGGGGGTTATGCTGCATCTTCATTGAATTTTATTTATAATTCTGTAGGAAGTTTTTTACAATATTTGAATCCACCGTAAACAAATTATATTTATTTAGAAACAAATGATAACGACACCGGAAGAAATTATTTTATGTATTATTCTTATTTGTTAGAAAATTGTAAATTATTAGATATTGGTCATAACGGAGATCCTCACATGTTATGGTTGTTCGAAGGTGGCAACGTAAACCCTAATCCTCCTATATGGAGTTACGATTCTACAAAAATCGAAGATCCTTTATATTCAAGAGTTGGTCTGAAAAGTTATGATATAGCAACGTTAAATTTATATCCTGCTGTAGCTTTTAATGGAGCTTGTCATTCAGGAGTTCCAAAACGTGCTATTGTAGAAAATGATATTGCTGCAACATTTGGAAACACTAACGGAATAGTTCAATTTTACACAATGAGCGATACTTTTAGCTTTTGTCTTTCAATGCTTAAAACCGGAATTACAGGTTATTTTGCTCCTTGTGGGTCAAACAATGCCAACGATCAGTTTGAAGATGTTTATAACGCCTTCCTTTATAATGAACCACTTGGAGATATACATAAAAGAAGCAATGATGCGGTTGTTATGGGATTTTTTGGAAACAGACCAAATTTAAAAATATTTTATCAAGGACAATCAACTTATGGATGCGATATTTTATCTTCCGGAGCATTTAATCCAAATCAATGGTCTGGTGCATGTTATATGCTTGGTGGAAAAGCTAA
>JBBIKO010000143.1:2719-5702 GCA_037445415.1 Bacteroidota bacterium | reverse complement strand
TATGAATTTCTGAAACAACAAGGAGTAAAAGAAATAGAAGCCATAAATATGGAATTAAATACCGATTACCACGAAGCAATTACACGTTTTCCTATTCCTAACGAAAAACTTAAAGGAAAAATAATAGATGTAATACAAAAAGGTTATTTATTACATGACAAAGTTATTAGATTCGCTAAAGTTGTTGTAGGAGAATAAAATCATGGCTAAAAGAGATTACTACGAAATATTAGAAGTACCACGAAACGCAACATTAGATGAAATAAAAAAAGCTTATCGTAAGAAGGCTCTTCAATATCATCCCGATAGAAATCCAGGCGACAAAGAAGCTGAAGAAAAATTTAAAGAATCAGCCGAAGCTTACGATGTTTTAAGCGATGAAGAAAAAAGACGCCGTTACGACCAGTTCGGACATGCTGGCGTATATGGAAGCTCTGGTGGTGCAGGAGGATTCGAAGGATTCGATATTCACGACATATTTAGCCGATTCAGCGATATTTTTGAAGGTTTTGGTTTTGGCGGTTTCGATACAGGGTCTTCTCGTAGAAGAACAATAAATAAAGGAACCAATTTACGTATTAAAGTCAAATTATCTTTAAACGAAATCATAACAGGTGTTGAGAAAAAAATAAAAGTAAAAAAACTTGTTTCGTGCCATTATTGCAATGGAACAGGGGCAAAAGATAATAATTCATATAGGAATTGCACAACTTGCAATGGTTCTGGTTATGTTACAAAAGTAGCACGTACCATATTAGGGCATATGCAAACAACATCTGTATGCCCAATGTGCAATGGACAAGGAAAAATTATTACAAGCAAATGTACACATTGCGCAGGAGAAAGTGTAATACATTCAGAAGAAATAATTACCATCAATATACCAGCCGGAGTTACCCATGGAATACAACTTTCTATGTCTGGCAAAGGTAATGCTGCCCGAAATGGTGGCATTCCTGGTGACTTAATAGTACAAATTGAAGAAGAAAAAGATCCTAACTTTATTAGAGAAGATAATAATATTATATATAATTTAATTATTTCTATACCTCAAGCAATACTTGGTACTGCTGTTGAGATACCATCTATTGAAGGAGGAAAAATTAAACTTAAAATAGAACCCGGTACTACATCAGGAAAACTTTTACGAATAAGAGGCAAAGGTATTCCTGATATACACGGATACTCAAGAGGCGATTTAATTGTACGTGTTATAGTTTTTATTCCTACAAATATTTCAAAAGAAGAACGAAAACTTTTAGAAAAACTTAATGAATCTGATAATTTTAAACCAGATAATGCAAAACAAGATAAAAACTTTTTTGAACATTTTAAAAAGTACTTTTCATAAGTACTCAGATTTTCACTTAATTGTAATTTTATAAAAAACTATTTGAAACCTTTGCACGTGATATAATAAAATAGCAATTATAAGAAAAAGAATAAAGATGAATATTGCTAAAATGTTGATATATAATCGTAAAAAAAGAATACAAATAAATAAAGTGAAAAAGTAAAAAATATTAAAAATTCTTGTTGCTATTCCAACGCTATATCAGACACTAAAAATACTTTAATTTAATTGTTATATGCCTGTTTAAGATATTTTTACTTCTCTATGGCTTGTAAATATTCATTAAAAGAAACCTTAGCACGATAGTTTGTTAATTTTATAAATTCTATTGTTAAAATCAAAATTCTTGAACACAGCCATACCCTTTCATTACGAGCCTCAGTAAAGTTTGGGCGATGCATTCTACTCAAACTTATTTACTTATTCTAAAGCAGAAGTGCTAATTTTTAACGTGAATTTTGGAATAAATGAGATTACATGCTTGCTTAGCCCCTCAAAATAACATAACTACTTATATTTAAAAATTATAAATTGATTTTCATCTTTTGCAAAAGTCTCAAATTATAAAATAGGATGAATTAAGTTAATTCTTATATATAATTTTCAAAAAAAATTGTATATTAACTTTATTACAAAAAAGCTATCTTTCGAAACAGAATGATAGTTTTGAATAATATTAACTTTTTATTTGGTAAATACAATTTTTTTATAAAGATTTCGTTATTATTTATCTGGTTAAAAAAACGTATTTTTGCGTAAACATTATTTAATATGAATAAGTCAATATCATTTAATTTACTTTTTTCATTATTTTTAGTAAATATTTCATTTGCTCAAATTTCTAATCAACAGCTTAATGGTAGAGATGGAGAGGCAAACGTTATTACAACAGCTGTTCCTTTTCTAACAATTGCTCCCGATTCCCGTTCTGGTGCTATGGGAGATGCTGGTGTCAGCACTTCGCCCGATATAAACTCGCAGCATCACAATCCTTCAAAATACGCTTTTATGCAAAACGATTTTGGTATATCTATTTCTTATACTCCATGGTTACGTCAATTAGTTAATGACATAAACTTAGCTTATCTTGCTGCATATAAAAAAATTGGTGGTGGTCAGGTGTTAAGCGGCTCTTTGCGTTATTTTTCTCTGGGCGATATTACTTTTACCAACATGCAAGGTGAAGTAACGGGACAGCATCGCCCCAATGAATTTGCAATAGATTTTGGCTATAACAGACTTTTAAGCAAATTTTTCAGCGGTTCGGTAGTTTTGCGTTATATAAATTCAAATTTAACTGGTGGGTATTCTGGAACAGGACCGCAAACAAAAGTAGGACAAGCTTTTTCGTCTGATGTTTCAGCTTTTTTTACTAAACAATTAGAAGTTAATAAAAGAAATTCTGAAATAAATGCTGGTATTAATATTTCGAACATAGGTTCAAAAATGTCGTACACTGATAATGCTGTTAAAGATTTTTTACCTGCAATGCTAAGACTTGGCTCATCTTTTAAAATAGAATTAGATGAATATAACAGTTTAATGGCTGTTACAGAATTGAGCAAGCTATTAGTACCAACTCCACCCGTGTATTATGCCGTAGGCGATACTTTACCCAATGGAACAATT
>JBBIKO010000143.1:0-2709 GCA_037445415.1 Bacteroidota bacterium | reverse complement strand
AAAGATCCTATTGTATCGGTTCCTGCTGGTTTATTCCAATCTTTCTGGGACGCACCTGGAGTTATATTAGATCCTTTAAATCCAGACGACAGAAGTGTTGCTAAAGAAGAATGGCGAGAAATAAACTGGTCGTTTGGATTAGAATATTGGTATTCAAAACAATTTGCTTTGCGTGGCGGCTATTTCCACGAAGATGTTACTAAAGGTAATCGTAAATTCTTTACTGTAGGACTGGGTTTAAGATTGAAAGTTTTTTCACTCGACTTTTCGTATTTAATTCCAACATCACAAAGACATCCTTTGGGAAATACTTTACGTTTTACCTTGATGTTTGATTTCGAGACAACAAAAAAAGAAAACAATTAAATGAATTATAAAGTAGGTATCGGATACGATGTTCACCGTTTAGTGGCAGGCGATTTTATTATTATTGGTGGAGTTAAAATACCTCATTATTATTCGTGCTTAGCTCATTCTGATGGAGATGTATTGCTTCATGCTATTTGCGACTCATTGCTTGGCGCTGCTGGACTTGGTGATATTGGATATCACTTCCCTAACAACGATGAAAATTACGAAGGAATAAGTAGTTTGATATTATTAAAAAAAACATATGATTTGTTGTTGCAAAATAAATTTAAAATAAAAAATATTGATGCTATACTTATTGCCGATAAACCGAAAATTTTACCATTTGTCGAAGAAATGAAAAATAACATTGCTAAAAAAATTAACATTCCTAAAAAAAATATTTCTATTAAGGCAACAACTAACGAAACATTAGGTTTCATAGGACGTGAGGAAGGTATAGCTGCTATGGCAATTTCTTTAATTGAAGAACAACTATAAGTTATCTTATACAAAATCTAGTTATTAAGTAATTCATCAAATGTAGGAATTCTGTCAAGCAATTTCCATTCGTTGTTGTAAAAAAAACAAAAATGTTGTAGTCCATTTGTTAAAAGTATGTGTGGTGATTGATAATGCAAATTATATAAAGCAAGTTGTGTTAGAGCAGAATTAGTTAATTGAACATTGGGTGCTTTACATTCACACAATAATACTGGTTTAAAGTTATTAGAAAATACAGCTACATCAATTCTTAATACTTTTTCTTTGAATGCAATAGGATATTCAACCTGAATAAGTCCTTCTGGACAATTAGCCTCTTCTATAAGGAACCTAATTAAATGCTGTCTGACCCATTCTTCGGGATTTAATTTTGTCCATCTTTTTCTAATGCTATCAAATATTTCTTCAAAGTTTTTATTTTTTCTAATTTTAAAAAAGTATTGTGGAAAATTTAATGGTGGAAGTTTCATAAAATGCGGTTTCTGTTATGTTTCAAAAAATCATTCCAACTATGGTTTTTATTTGAACAAATGTCTTTATTTTGAAAAGAATGGCAGACAGCAACAGCTAAAGCGTCGGTAGCATCGAGAAATTGTGGTATTGTTTCGAACGATAGTAAGTGTTGTAGCATAGATGCAACTTGTTCTTTAGAAGCATTGCCATTACCTGTTATACTTTGCTTAATTTTTCGAGGGGAGTATTCGAAGACTTGTACATTGTTAGATAACGCTGCTGCAATAGCTACACCCTGTGCTCGTCCAAGTTTTAACATAGATTGTGCATTTTTACCATAAAAAGGTGCTTCTATCGCAAATTCTGATGGTAAAAATTCTTTAATTAGCATACTTGTTCTTTCATATATTGTGTTTAACTTTTTATGTGGGTCTGAAAATTTTTTCAAATCTATTATTCCATAGGTTACAACTTTAAGATTATTATTAATGTTTTCTATAATACCGTAACCCATTATAAGTGTTCCTGGGTCTATGCCTAATATTGTTTTTTTAGTTTTTTCCACGTTCAAAAGTAAATATTTCTTTCCACTTTGAAATAACTATTCCTACAAGAATAAACAAAAAGCCAACAACTGCTAAAACAGTAATATTTTCTTTTAAAATAATGCTTATAAAAAACATTGATATTATTGGCGAAAGAAATATCAAAATGCTAATTTTATCTGTTCTGGTGATTTTATTAAGGGCCGTTAACCACAATAAAAAAGTAAATCCCATTTCGAAAAATCCAATATAAATTGAAGCAAAAAAAGAAATATTGTAACTAATTTTTGGCAAATCAATTAGTAATAAAATTATGCTCAAATATATGCTACCAAATAAAAAGTTTAAAAACATTTTACTAATAATTGACCTTTTATCTTTTACGTTAATTATCCAGAACAATGACCATATTATACTACTGCTTGTTGCCAATAAAACACCTAAAATATTAACTGACGATTTAATATAATTATTACTTAATGAAATAAAGAATACACCTATTAACGAAAAAATAAACGCAACTAAAGAAATTAACGACAACTTTTGCTTTAATAACCATGCCGACATTATGGTTAGCACAATTGGCCACGTATAATTTAATGGCTGAGCCATATAAGCCGGTAATATACTGTATGCTTTAAGTAAAATAATGTAATATATAAAAGGGTTTAAAAGTCCAGAAATAGCTGAGTAGAACAATTGTTTTGCAGGTATAATAAAAGTTTCTTTAAGTTTTTTATTTATTAATAGCGCGAAGAAAAAAATAACAGTGCTTGTATAAGCTGCTATGCTAAGCACTTGTATGTAATGTAAATCTTTAAGAGCTATTTTAAAGGATGTAGCAACTGTGCTCCAGAAT
>JBBIKO010000142.1:0-5749 GCA_037445415.1 Bacteroidota bacterium | reverse complement strand
TTTCTTTTGCCGAGTAACCTGTTGCATACATTGAGCCAATAATTGCTCCCATTGAAGTACCTGTAATATAATCAATAGGAATTTGATTTTCTTCTAAAGCCTTTAGAATTCCAACATGAGCTAAACCACGTGCCCCTCCCCCACTCAAAACTAAACCAACCTTTTGATTATAAGCAAGTGTGCTATGAATAACAAGCAAAGAAAATACTATCCATTTCATTTTTATAAATATCGACCTGTTTTATCTCTTTCTATAACATCTTGAATAGTTAAACTTTTCAACATAGCAACAGTCTTGTCGCGAATTTCTTTCACTACATTTCTTAATCCACAATTAGCATCATTTTCACATTTAGTACATTTCTCATAATATTTATATGTTGCGCATGGTAAAAGAGCAATTGCACCATCAAAAGTTCTAATAATATCTGCAAAATTTATATCTTTTGGCTCTTTAATTAAATAATATCCACCATTTTTCCCTTTTTTACTATTAACTATTCCTGCATTTTTTAAGTCAATCAGAATTGCCTCTAAAAACTTTTGCGGTAATTTTTCTGCCTCAACAATTTCTTTAATTAAAACTGGATTTTTATCTTTTTTCATTGCAATATATCTAATTGCGTATAATGCATATTGAGCTTTTTTCGATAACATTTTGTTTTTTTTGAACAAATATACTTTAAATTGTTGTTTTGTTAAATATATTAAATTTTTTTCAAATTAGGGTAAAAATATTTTTCAGTATTATCAATATTGTTAGCAATTTATTTACTAACTTTGTTTTATGAAGCAAGAGATGGAAGGTATATTTTTAAAAAAAATTCCATACAACGATTCGTTACGAATAGCTTACATATTAACCGCAGAATACGGAACTTTACCTTTTTTATTTCGAAACAAAAGTAAAAACAATTTAATAGCTTATTTCAATCCTTTATCTATAATAAAATTTCAATCTAACATACGTCTAAACAAAAATATTCAACATTTAGAATCGGCATTTTGTTCTGATATTTTAATTTCAATATACGATAATATTCATAAATTAAGTATAGCACAATTTTTTTCTGAAATTTTGTATAATATATCGTTTTATCCTCAACAAGATAAAAGGTTATACAATTTCGTAAAAAACTGGATTTTATCATTAGAACAACACCCCAATTCGTACACTCGATTTTGGCATGTATATGGGTTAATAAAGCTTACTACTTTTATCGGAATAGAACCTAACAATAATTATAGCAATACTAATTGTTTTTTTGACCTAACACAAGCTAAGTTTGCAAACATTGAAAATAATAATACATTAAATAAAGAGATTTCTATTCTTTGGCATAAATTTTTATCATATAATTTCGAACAGCTTATATCATTACCTATAAAAAAAGATTTAAAACATAATTTTTTAAACAGTATTATCAATTACTTTTCAATTCACTTGCAAAAAAACTTTAACATTCAGAGTTTAAATATATTAAAAGAATTTTATTTAGTGTAATTATAATTGTAGTTTATAAAGTAGCTATTTATATATATTCATGTTTGCAATAAATGCATCAGGATAACCCTCTTTTCTAATTTTTTCAAGATCTTTTCTAGCTTCATTAATTGTTTTATACGATCCGTATATGTATTTAAAATTGCCATCATTCCCAATTAATTCCTTTACATTATCTTTAAGTTTTTTAAATACAACAAGTTTTATTGGTGTTGACGATGATTTCAACTGTATTGTAAACTCAGATTTTACTACAATTTTTTCTTTAAATTTATTTAATTCAACAATAAAAGCATCTGGATAACCAAGCGATTGTATTCTTTCTTTTTCTAGTTGTGCTCCTGCTCTTGTTTTAAATTTACCATAAGTGTATCTATAAATTCCATCGTTGCAATAATGTTCTTCTACACCTTTTAAATTTTTAAATGCTGACAAATCTACTGGCATTGTAAAAGCTTTAACTTGTAAAACATAATCTTTTTTTACATTGGCTTCATCCAATTCTTTTCTTATTTCTTCTTTTCGTGTAATTTCTGTTTTTATCTGGCTTAATTCGTCAGCAGAAATAATAATTGCATCATTAAATCCTTGATCAATAGCTAAATTAAAAATTCGCATAGCGTCCGATTTATTTTTAAATTTTCCAGCATTAAATACAAGCATATTACCTATTTTGTTATCTTCAATTGGATTAGAAACATCCTTGAATAAAGAATCTTCTTTAAGTAGTTGCGTTAAAGAAAGCAATTTATTTAATTCTTTAACATCTAACAGCTTCTCTTTTTGTTGAAATAATAAAACTGTATAAATATTTACATCTTTTACTTTTGCATCTTTTCTAAATCTTAGGTGTGTTGGAACTTTTATTTCTTCAATAATAACATTATCAGCAACAGTATTTAGTAGTTTTATTTCTACTCTTCTGTTTAATTGTCTTCCTTCTGGGTTATCTGAGCCATCAGGGTTTTGGTTTATAGCTATAAATTGCTTTTTACCCATACCTTTAGCAACAAATCTATCGCTTTCAATTCCTAATGAAACTAAATAATCTACAGCTGCTTTTGCTCTGTTTTCAGATAATTTTTGATTAAACTTATCGCTACCTAATGCATCTGTATGTCCAACAATTTCGACCAACAAGCCTGGATTTTTTTGCATTAATTGTGCCAACCGTTGTAATTCAATTTCAGACTCTCTTATTAATTCATATTTTCCGTAATCGAAAAATATATTTCTAATAACAAAATATTCACCTTTTGAAACTTCAATTGGCTTAAGTAGTACTTCAACTACAACTTCTTTTTGTGAAAAATTTTTTGGTATATATACATGTTCATAATGTGTATTATATCCATTTGCCTTGACAGTTAGATTGTAATAACCTACAGGAACACTAAAATAAAAATTGCCACTATCTTTATTTATTTTTATATTTTCAATTTTACTCTTTTTTAAAGAATCTTCAACAATAACAGAAACATCGCTTGGTAATTCAGGTGCATTATCGGCAAGTTTTATGTTTCCTCTTATTGCAACAATAAAAGGCTCTTTTGTTTTTACATCTTCGACAGGCTTCATATTAGGCAGATTTACTTTTGCCTTGTAAATATTGTTTTTTGTTATACCACTGCGTTCGTTATTATTTAATGGAAAAAAGAAATATTCGCCATTTGCCTTTGGTATGTAAAACAAATCATTTCCAACAGTATTTAAAGGATAGCCAATGTTTATAGGAGTTGACCATTTATTGTTTTTTAGCAAGTTACTATAAAAAACATCGAACCCACCCATACTATAATGTCCTTGTGAACTAAAATAAAGTGTAAAATTTTCATTTTCTCCAAGTACGAATGGCGTTTCTTCATCATATATTGAATTAATAGTAGGACCTAAATTAACAGCATGTCCCCATTCGCCTTTTTCATCTTTATCGGAACGATATATATCTAAGCCTCCAAATCCACCATGTCTATCACTTGTGAAAAATAACGTTTTTCCGTCTTTTGTAATTGTAGCATGTGACTCCCAGTATTTTGAGTTAATATTTTTATTTAGTGGTTTCATTTTTGTCCACTTGTCGTTTTTATAATAAGAAACATAAATATTTCCATCATCATTGTCATCACGAACAAGGAATAATTCCGTTCCATCTGAATTTATACAAACGGGCACAGTTCGTTTTTGTGTACCAACACCCAATTGCTTAGAAATATTTACCGCCTCTGACCATTTGCCGTTTATTTTTTTTGAAAAATAAATATCATCTAATCTATAATCAATATTGACCATCTTTATATCTAATTCTGCTAAAAAAATATTTTTTTCCCCAGCTGTAAAAACTATAATTGATTCGTCGTCTGAAATAACCGGACAATTTTGAACTTCTTCGTGCGAACTTATAACTTCGCTTAAATTATGAGGTTCTATTTGTATAGGATTTTTAACAAGTTGTTTAGCATTTTCTGTACATTGAATTTCGCGTTTTACATAATCAATATAATAAACACTGCCTACTGAAACCGTTTGGGTAAATTTTTTGAATGCTTCTATAGCTTTTTCAAATTCCATGTTATCTCTGTATGCTGTTCCTAAATAAAACCACGCATCAGGTGGTGCATTTTTTTCAAGGTAAGATCCATCTTTATATTTTTTACTAATGTTTTTTACTGCAAATTCTAAATACTTAATTGCTTTCTTTTTTTCTATTGGCAAATTCTGATAAATATAACATATTCCTATTCTATACGTAATATTTGCATTTGTAGTATCATTGTTATATATTTCTAAATACAAAGGAAGAGCCAAGTCATATTCTTCGTTCATGAAATGATATTCTGCATCTATAAATTTTTTCTTTAAATCTTGTGAATATGCGTTAAAGAAAATGAAAAATAAAGTAATTATAGCAAAATTATGTAAACTAATAATCATTTTAAAGAAAAATATTACAAACTTATATAAAAAATAGAATTTAATAAAATAAAAAAGACATTTTATAATGGCTCGCTTAAAGTATATTTTGTATAAGGTCAACATAATCTTTTAAAAATTTTCCAGCTTTCATCCCATCAATAATTCTATGATCATAAGATAATGAAAATATAACTTTAGAACGTATTGCAATTATATCCCCTTCGTTAGTTTCCATAACAGATGGAACTTTCTTTACAGTTCCTATTCCTAAAATTGCTACCTGCGGCTGATTTATTATAGGTGTTCCAGCTAATGTTCCAAATGTTCCTAAGTTTGTTACAGAAAAAGTTCCTCCTGTAATTTCTGATGGTAAAAGTTTATTTTCTCTAGCTCTTGTTGCTATATCGTGTATGCTTTTAATAATTCCTAATAAACTAAGTTGATCAACATTTTTAACAACTGGCACTATTAAATTATCATCTGGTAAAACTGTAGCAATTCCTATATTGATATTCTTTTTTAAAATAATTTTATCACCATCTACTACTGAATTCAAGATAGGATATTTAGGTAATAATTTTGATAATTCTTGAACAAATACAGGAAGATAAGTAAGATTTATATTGTATTTACTTTTAAAAAACTCTTTGTTTTTTTCTCGCCATAAAACTATTCGAGTTACATCGGCTTCAATAAAAGAAGTTACGTGAGCAGATATTTGTTTAGAGCGAATCATGTGTTCTGCAATAAGTTTACGAACTCTGTCCATTTCTATAACAGTATCCTCATCTATATAATGAAATGATTGTTCTGTAATTATTTCCATTTTAACACTTTTTGCTTCATCTTTTTTTGTTGAGTTTTTTGTTTCAAGATAATTCAATATATCTTCTTTTGTTATTCTTCCATCAATACCTGAACCTTTAATAATTTGTAGTTCGTCGTTTGAAATTTTATTCTGAGATATAATTTGTTTTACTAATGGACTTAGTTGCATTCTTGTTTGATTTTCTTTATTTTCAGAATTTTTGGATATTTCATCATTATAAAGTTTCGCAAATGTTTTAAATTCGAGGTTGGCCGATGCTGTTGTATATATTTTATTATCTGATATGTTTTTTAAAGATTCTAATATTAAAATAGTTTTACCAACACCAACGACATTTCCTTCGTTAAAAAGAATTTCTTTTATTATACCATCTTCGGGCGAAGTAATTTCAGAATCAACTTTATCGGTTGCTATATCGCATAAAACATCATCTGCTTTAACTTTATCGCCAGTTATAACATGCCATTTTATAATTGTTGCTTCAACTACTCCTTCTCCCATTT
>JBBIKO010000141.1:0-5761 GCA_037445415.1 Bacteroidota bacterium | reverse complement strand
AACCCAAGTATAGGAGTTTGGGGCGAAACGAGAGGTGCAAATAGTATAGGAGTAGTTGGTATTGGAGATGGTTTGAGTTCGGGAACACTGCCTTCTGCTGGTGCAGGTGGATACTTTAGAGGTGATACATACGGAGTGTATGCTTTTTCAAGTGGTGGTTCAGCAACTTATGCTTTATATGCTATTAACAATGGTACAGATGGAAATGGAATTTTTGCAGAAGCATCGGTAGGCACAGGAGCTTGGGCAATTTGGGCACGAAGTACATCAGGACGAGCGGGACAATTTACAGGTAATGTAAATGTTACAGGAACGTTATCTAAAGGAAGTGGTTCTTTTTTGATTGATCATCCATTAGATCCATTAAATAAAACTTTACGCCATAATTTTGTTGAATCTCCAGAAAATTTATGTTTATACAGAGGAAAACTTAAACTAGATGAAAATGGACAAGCAATTGTAAAAATGCCTGATTATTTTATAGCTTTAACAAAAGAAGATGAAGCAACTGTTGTTTTAACACCTATTGGTAAAGTTACTTTTTTAACTGGTTACGAATGGAATGATGATTTTTCTGCTTTTTATATTTACGGTAATCCAAATGGAGAAGTTTCATATCTGGTTCTTGCCGATAGAGACGACCCCGTGATGAGAATGTTATACAAACCAGTGGAAGAAGAAAAAGGCAATGGAAATGCCGAGAAGGGTTATTTACTTTATCCCAAAGCTTATGGATACCCCGAAAGCATGGATTATGAATACTTAAAGTTACAAAGTCAGGAAAATAGTGAGTAACTATATACAATAAAATTAGAATTTTACTTATTTAGCTATACTTGTAGTCTTTTTACTGGTAGCGTGGTATTCAGCTATAACATGTTTATTTTGATGTGGCATATTAACTTTACCTTTATTACTTGTGTAATACTTTTTATCAGCAGTAATAGATGGAATTTCAGCAATTTCAGATTCAATCTCTTTTAACCATTCTTATAAAAAATAATTCTCTTTCGTATTAGGTTTGTATGAAAATACAACTTCGTTATTTGGCTTTTTTAATTTGTAAATAGCATTATTCATGCTCATATATATATATAGTTTTTGTGCGAAAGCAAATAATTTCAATTAGATAAAATATAAATAATTATTATAGGTTAAAAAATAACATAATTTTTAATATACAAAATTAAACTTTACGTTAAAGTTTTTGAGAACAATATTATTTTTATTGCAATTTCTTGTAATTTTGCATAAAATTTAGTGCAAATATGTTTGAAAATTTAACCGATAAGCTCGAAAAATCGTTCAAAATTTTAAAAGGTGAAGGGCGTATTACAGAAGTAAATATTGCCGAAACACTTAAAGAAATTAGACGTGCTTTACTCGATGCTGATGTAAATTATAAGATTGCTAAAGCTTTTACCGATAAAGTTAAAGAAAAAGCTCTCGGAATAGAAGTTTTAAAGTCAGTTCGTCCCGGACAAATGTTTGTTAAAATAGTTCACGACGAACTTACAAGTTTAATGGGAGGCGAAATGGTAGAGCTTAAGCTAAAAAACAATCCTTCTGTTATTCTGATGGCTGGTTTACAAGGTTCAGGTAAAACCACTTTTTCGGCAAAGTTGGCTAATTTTCTCAAAAACAAGAGAGGAAGACATGTTTTGCTTGTTGCATGCGACGTTTACCGTCCAGCTGCTATCGAACAACTAAAAGTATTGGGTCAACAAATTCAAGTTAACGTTTATAGCGAAGAAGAAAAGAATCCTGTAAAAATTGCACAAAATGCTTTAAAAGAAGCTAAACTAAAAGGTTATAATACTGTTATCATAGATACGGCTGGTCGTTTGGCTATTGACCAGGAAATGATGCTTGAAATATCAAATATTAAAAAAGCTATCGATCCTGAAGAAATATTATTTGTGGTAGATTCAATGACTGGTCAAGATGCAGTTAACACTGCAAAAGAATTTAACGACAGACTCGATTTTGACGGTGTTATTTTGACAAAATTAGACGGTGATGCACGTGGTGGTGCAGCATTGTCTATTAAGTCTGTGGTAAATAAGCCTATTAAGTTTATTGGTTCTGGCGAAAAGATAGAGGCCATAGATATATTCTATCCCGAGCGAATGGCAGATAGAATTCTTGGAATGGGTGATGTTGTTTCGCTTGTAGAAAGAGCTCAGGAACAATTTGACGAAGAAGAGGCTCGAAAATTACAAAAAAAGATTGCAAAAAATCAATTCAACTTTAATGATTTCATTCAGCAAATTCAGCAAATAAAGAAAATGGGAAATCTTAAAGAATTGGCTTCGTTTATACCAGGTATGGGTAAGATGATGAAAGATATTGATTTAGATGATGATAGTTTTAAATCAATAGAAGCTATAATCCAGTCTATGACACCCGAAGAACGCGAAAATCCATCTGTAATTAATGGTAGCCGTAGAAAACGTATTGCTAATGGTAGTGGAACAACTATTCAGGATGTAAACCGTTTATTAAAGCAATTTGAAGAAACCAAAAAACTTATGAAAATGGTTACAACAAACAAAGATGCTTTAAAAAAAATTAGAAGACATTAAAGGTAAGTGTATATGGTTTTAATTAACGGAAAAGAAATAGCCCTAACAATTAAAAATGAAATAGCTAATGAAGTTAAAGAACTTAAATTGCAAGGTAAAAAAGTACCTCATTTGGCAGCAATTATAGTTGGAAACGATGGAGGAAGTATTAGTTATGTTTCGCACAAAGTAAAAGATTGTGAAGAAATAGGTTTTAAATCTACTTTATTACATTTTCAAGAAAATATTAGCCAAGCTTTCTTGATTGACCAAATATATAATTTAAATGAAAATAATGACGTTGATGGATTTATTGTACAACTACCCTTACCAAAACATTTTGACGAACAAACGGTTATAAATACTATAAATCCACAAAAAGATGTTGATGGGTTTCATCCTGTAAATGTTGGCAAAATGGTTTTAGGTTTACCTACTTTTATTTCTGCAACACCTTTTGGAATAGTTGAATTGCTTAAAAGATACAATATTCAAACACAAGGAAAACACGTAGTAGTTATAGGTAGAAGCAACATTGTAGGCAGACCACTAAGCATTCTGTTATCGCAAAAAGGTATGGATGCTACAGTAACTTTAGCACACAGCAAAACTTCAAATTTAAAGGCGTTGTGTTTGCAAGCCGATATCTTAATTGCGGCAATTGGACAACCTGAATTTGTTGGAGCAGATATGGTAAAAGAAGGTGCTATTGTTATAGATGTGGGTACAACACGTGTTCAAAATCCAGAATCTAAAACAGGTTGGAAGTTGGTTGGCGATGTAAAGTTTAATGAAGTTGCAGATAAATGTTCTTATATTACACCTGTTCCAGGTGGTGTTGGTCCTATGACAAGAGTTGGACTTTTGAAAAATACACTTCTTGCTTCCAAAAAAAGCTATTTAAAATGAATTTCGAAGAAATAAAAAAAATACTATCGTTCAAAACTGTAGGGATAGCGGGTTGTGGTGGCTTAGGTTCCAATTGTGCTGTTTCTTTAGCACGTGTTGGAGTAGGAAAGCTTATAATTGCTGATTTCGACGTGATTATTGAAAGTAATTTAAATCGTCAGTATTTTTTTTATAGTCAAATAGGACAGAAAAAATCTTTTGCATTAAGAGAAAATATTGAAAAAATAAATCCAAACTGTAAAGTTATAGCTTTCGATATAAAACTTGATGAAAAGTCAATTGTTGAAATATATTCTGATGTAGATATATTAGTAGAAGCTTTTGATAAAGCTGAAATGAAAGAAATGATTTTACAAACTGTTTTACAATATATGCCCGACAAACCACTTATAATGGGAGTTGGCTTGGCGGGGTGGGGAAATTTTTCGCTGATTAAAGAACATCGGTTCGACAATGTTTATATTATGGGCGATATGACATTAGAAGTATCAGACGAAATGCCGCCAATAGCACCAAGAGTTGGCATAGTTTCTAATATGCAAGCAAATAAAGTCTTAGAAATTTTGTTAAAAAATTAACTTCTATGAAAATAACAGTTAATCACTTACCCGAATATATAGACAAAGATGTAATTAGTATTACAGAAATACTAGCATACAAGAGATTTACGTTTAGAATGATTGTTGTTAAAGTTAATGGAAAGCCAATTAGAAAAGAAGATTTTGATACAACTTATATTAAAGACGGAGATGATGTGCAAATTATTCACCTCATTAGCGGTGGTTAGTATATGTTGAAAATAAACGACCTTTTAAAAAGAAAAGCTTTTTACACTAATAAATATTTTATAGCTATATTTATTTTTATAATTTATATTACTATTTTTAGTCAAAACAATTTAATTGAAAGAATAGCAGCAATAAAAAAACGTAACGAATTGTTACGTCAAAAAGAATATTATTTAAAGCTAATAAAAGAACATTCAGAGAAGATTAAAGAATTAACAACCAACAAAGATTTACTTGAGAAGTTTGTACGAGAAGAATATTTAATGAAACAAAAAGATGAAATAATTTTTTTAGTAAAAGATACGATTGTAAAAAAATAATAATTAAATTTGTAACTGTAACTTATTAAAAAATATTTTATGAAAAGGTTATTTTTTAGTTTTATTATTTCTTTGATTGGGCTTACATTATTTGCTCAGCAATACGAGTATGCAGTTGTTACAACGATTGAATCTATTATTCCAAGTGGAGTAGGACGTTCTCGCATGTTAGCTGTAAAAGAGAATGCCGATTATAAAGCATATACAACATCGCGAACAAAAGGTAAAGACAGCAAACAAGGCGATGTTGACAGAAGTGAAATTAAAATTGATGCATTTGATGAAACTAAATTGTTAAATTTCTTTTCAATGGTAGGAATTAATTTTCAGAACATAGCTTCGAACGATGCTGTTGTTACATCAAAGTTAAATGAAATGGCTTCACAAGGTTGGGAACTCGCATTTGTTTCGGCAGGTGTAGAAAGTGATTCTGGAAAAGAGGATGGACAGGGGATATTTATTACTCGTTATATTTTTAAACGTAAAAAATAATATTACTTCTTTTTATTATCTACAATATAGAAGCTGTCTCGTAAAGGGGCAGCTTTTTTTTATTTTAATCGGCTTAATGCTAGGATGTATTCTTGAATGAGATTGTTAATAACTTCTTGAACAGGTTTTATTTCGTTGATAAGGGCAATATTTTGTCCTACTTCGAGCATGCCGTTTTCGATATCACCATCAAACATGCCTGTTTTAGCGTTATTTTCGCCTTCACCAAGAATTTGCTTTAGTTCTTCAGGAGTTGCACCAGCATTTTCTGCCTTTTCAATAGTATAAAATAACTTATTTTTAAATAATCGGGTAGGGACAATTTTTTTTAAGGAAAGCATGGTATCGCCTTCTTTACCCTCGATGATGATTTTTTTGAAATTTTCATGAGCTGATGCTTCAATGGTTGCAATAAAGCGTGTTCCAATTTGAACTCCTTCGGCACCCATGGTAAAACAAGCAAGCATTTGAGAGCCATTAGCAATTCCACCGGCAGCAATAACAGGAATTTTAACAGTATTTACAACAGATGGAATTAACACCATGGTTGTAGTTTCTTCACGTCCATTGTGTCCACCTGCTTCAAAACCTTCGGTCACAATGGCATCTACGCCAGCTGATTCTGCTTTTTGTGCAAATGCTGAACTGGCAACAACATGAATGACTTTTATCCCTGCTTCTTTAAGTT
>JBBIKO010000140.1:0-5773 GCA_037445415.1 Bacteroidota bacterium | reverse complement strand
GAAGTATTTGTTTTCGATTTAGCAAAAACTCCTCATATACTTGTAGCAGGAGCTACCGGACAAGGGAAATCAGTAGGTCTTAATGTTATTATTACCTCACTTTTATATAAAAATCACCCCTCCGAGCTTAAAATAGTTATGATAGATCCTAAAAAAATTGAACTATCTGACTATGCAAAAATAGAAAACCATTTTCTGGCAAAACTACCAAACGCAGAAGAACCAATTATTACCGATGTGCAAAAGGTGAAGAACACTCTCAAATCTATAACTATTGAAATGGATAAACGATATAATATCCTAAAAGAAATAGGCGGAATAAGGACAATTAAAGAGTATAACGAAAAATTAAAGAAAAGAGAATTAAACCCAGCAAAATATCCATTTTTGCCATATATAATAGTTATTATTGATGAATTTGCTGATTTAATAATAACAGCAGGCAGAGAAATAGAGGAACCCATTGCGCGTATTGCACAATTAGCAAGAGCTGTTGGGATACATTTAATTATAGCAACACAAAGACCTTCTACAAATATAATAACAGGCTCTATAAAAGCAAACTTTCCAACACGTATAGCATTTAGAGTTACTTCGATGATAGATAGTCGTACAATATTAGACACCCCCGGTGCTAATCAGCTTATTGGTAGAGGTGATATGCTAATATCAATGGGAAGCGAAATGGTTCGAGTTCAATGCGCATATATCGATTCAAAGGAAGTAGTCAGAATTGTAAATCATATATCGCAGCAACAGGCACCGCCTAATAACTTTTATTTACCAGAAGTGATTGAAGAACAAAGTTTATCAAGTACAGATATTTCAGATAACGGAAAATTTGATGAAATTTTCCCAGATACAGCAAGACTTATAGTAACACATCAAATAGGCAGTACTTCGTTAATTCAAAGAAAATTTTCTATTGGTTATGCTCGTGCAGGCAGAATAATGGATCAGCTTGAAAAGGCAAAAATAGTTGGTCCTCAGGAAGGTAGTAAAGCTCGACAAGTCTTAATTCAAGATTTAAATACTTTGGAACAAATTTTGAGAGATTTAGGTTTTTAAATAAAAAAATTATGAAAACTTTTATAACAATAATTTTACTTGTAAATTATGTTTTAGTTTATACACAATCAAATCCAACACCTGACTACAAGGAGGTAGATCAAAAAGCAAAAGCTATATTAGATAAGGTTTCTTCAAAAAATAAGGCATATAAAACAATAAAATCGGATTTTGCAATTGTTCTCGAAAATAAACAAGAAAACATAAAAGATTCAAAAAAAGGGACTATATGGATAAAAGGGAATAAATATAAAATTGATTTGCATAACTCAACTATTTATTTCGATGGTACAACTCGTTGGACATACTTAAAAGAAACAAACGAAGTAAACATAACAACTCCAGACCAAAAAGACGTTCAATCACTTAATCCTGCTAAAATATTTACTATTTATGAAAGTGGATTTAAAATTCGTTACATAAGAGAAAAATTTGAAAAAAACAGAGCTTTGCAAGAAATTGAATTATATCCTATTGATTTGAAAAAAGACTATACTAAAATAAATCTAAAAATAGATAAAGACAAAAATCAAATATTTAGCTTGAAACGTTTTGGCAAAGATGGTACTGATTTTTATATAGAGATAATTTCAATGAAACCAAACGAAGAATTAGCAGATGCAATGTTTGTTTTCGATAAAACTAAGTATCCAAAAGTTGAAATTAATGATATGAGAGAGTAATATGAATTTTATTGAACTAGTTCAAAAAAGACAAAGTGTTAGAAAATATTCAAATAAGCCTGTTCCTATAAAACTTATACATAATTGCATAGAAGCAGCTCGCTTAGCCCCATCTGCAAGCAATTCACAGCCATGGCATTTTATTATCATAGACGAACCAGAATTAAAAAATATAATAGCAGAATGTACTGTTACTAAAGGCATACCTATAAATAAATTTGCATTCGAGTCGCCAGTTATTGTGGCTATTGTTGTAAAACAGCCAAAAACTATTACCAAAATAGCTGGATGGCTAAAAAAACATGATTTCCCTTGGATTGATTTAGGAATAGCAGCAGAACATTTTTGTTTGCAAGCCACTGAACTGGGACTTGGTACATGTATGATTGGTTGGTTTGACGAGAAAAAAGTAAAAAAAATTTTAAAAATACCTTTTTTTGAAAGAGTTGGTTTACTAATTACTTTAGGGTATCCTTCGGAAGACTACCCTTTACGAAAGAAAATAAGAAAAAACTTTAACCAAATAGTTTCATATAACTATTATTAAATTTAAAAAAATGCTTTATTTTTGAAAAAAATATTAATTATGAAAAATGTATATCTAATTACTATTGTTGTTATATTAATTACAGCTTGCAATAAAGATTCTAAAGTTAATGATATCATTAATCCAACAGCCTCTTTTACTTGCAAAATAAATGGAACAACCTGGACTGCCATAACAAGAGTAACACGCAAAGAATCTAATAAATTTATTATAACTGGAACAGGTTCATTAGGAAATGATGTATTAAATATTACAACTTTTGGTACCGAAAAAAAAACATATACTTTGATGCCAATAGATGGTATAACTGAATTTTCAGCTACATTTACAAATGATACACAAAATACTGATAGTCTTTATCAGGCAGTTACAGGTACTGTTGTAATTACTTCGTTGGATACAGTTAACAAAAAAATTAGCGGTACTTTTCAATTCAGAACAAGTAAAGTAGTTAATCCTTTAATTATAAAAGAAATAACAAACGGCAGTTTCAACAATCTTACTTACACAGAGAGTAATTGAAGCCTAAATTGATGATAAAAAAATAATACAAGGCAAAATTAGATTATATAACTTTGAATTGTTAATGGACGACTATTTATTAATTTGAAATGAGTAATTAATTTAGTTGAAAATGTAACAAAATCGAAAAAAATTATTCATAAATTGTAAAATAATTGCTTAAAATAAGCATTTAAAACATAAGCTTAAAAAAATAAGTTGAATTTTAATATAAAAATTTTTGAATGTGATTTTGCAATTCTATCAACCTACAAATTATAAATCATTTTGAAATGTTTTATATTAGCTTCTAAAAAAGCATCGCCTTGAATAGCAAAATTGTTTTTCAAGTAAAAATTAATAGCAGTTTCTTGTGCATGTAAATATATGTTTTTTTGCAAAGGGATAACATCGTTTAGCACTTCATTTAGTATAATTTGCCCATAGCCTTTATTTCTGTATTGTTGCAATACAGAAAAACGTTCTAACTTTATTCCTTTTTTAGTGTTTCGCCATCGTGCTGTAGCAATTGGCAACTGATTTTCTAATAGTAAAAGAAGATAATGATTTGAATGTTTGTCGAATTCGTCGGTTTCAATTTCTTCAGGAACGTTTTGTTCCACGACAAAAACTTGTTTTCGAATTTGTAAACACTTTAAAAAATCGGCTGATTTGTTTCCAAAAAACTTGATTGTATATGTGTTGTTATTCTTCATGATTTAGAAAATATTTTAGTTTAATGTTGTTACCGTCGAATTCTGCATATGTAAAATGATTTAGCCAATCGCCAAGGTTAATAAATGTACAATTTTCTTTTAATTTGAGCTCAATAGGTATATGGCGGTGACCGAAGATAAAAAAATCGTAATGCTGTTGTGATAATTTTTTACAAGCATATTGTATAAGACGTTCTTTTTCAATGCCTAAAAACTTTTGTTTTTCAGGGCTTTCATTATATCGGTTAGAGTGAGACCATTTAATAGCAATTTTTATAGCAAAATTAGGATGTATCCAAGCAAATATCCATTGTGCAACTTTGTTACGAAAAATTTTTTTTAATAATTTAAAACTTGTGTCTTCGGGTCCTAAGCCATCGCCATGAGCAATAAACAAACGTTTGTTGTTAATTTCTTTTATTTCTCTGTCTTTATGAACAATTATACCTACTTCGTTTGGTAGATAATCGAATATCCACATATCGTGGTTGCCAGTAAAAAAGTGAATTGTAATTCCTTTATCACATAATTCTGACAGTTTGCCTAAAAACCGTGTAAATCCACGTGGTACAACTCGTTTGTATTCGAACCAAAAATCAAAAATATCGCCTAATAAATATATTTCAGTAGCATCTTTGCTAATATGATCTAGCCATTTTACAAGCAATTTTTCACGTTTTAAGCTTTCTATATGATTTGGAAAGCCCAAATGAGCATCGCTTACAAAATATATTTTTATTGGTTTATCCGAAAAGCCCATGAATATTTTTAGCTTTGTTCAATGGATTTAACATATTAAATTTTAACATAAATCGAACTTTATAAAAATAATTATTTGCATAAGTATCTGAAATTTGTTTTATATCAGATGACATAATCACTGGAAAATACACTGCAAAGATATCTTTAATAAATTTAATTTCAATACCGCCTTCGTAAGGAAATTTTACCGATTCTGTCCAAGCCTTGCCTGCTCTGTAATAAGTGCCTGTAACAAAATAAAAATGAATGGGTGGAGGAAAAGGAAAAGCTATGGTTGTTCGTAGCGAAGTCATCCATTTGTTCGATTGAATAGGAGTATAAACAGAAAACATACCTTCGGATAAAATATACTGATGTGACCAAAGATCACTACTTGTAGGTTTTCCGAAACGGTTTATAAATGTTTCTTGAAATATATAATCTTTTATGCCGTCTCGTCCTGATAAGAAAAAGTTGTAGAGATAAATTCGGCTATTATTAAATAAAAATGTTCCATAAAAAAAATCGAGTTGTATTCCTTTTTTCTTTTCGTTGTACGGAATAAAAATACGGCTATTAAAAGAAATTTTAGAATAATCACTATGACTTTGATTCTGAATATTTAGTTGTAATGGGTAAAATCCTAATCGGGTTTTTAGGTTCATTCCCCCAGAAAAATAAGTTTTACTGTTATACGGATAAAAGGGAAAAGTAGAATAAACAGTTTGTAAAAAAGTTGTTAGTTCTGTTTTATCGAGATCCTTGTGAAAAATAAAAGGAAAATCAACTCCAACGAAAAAGCTTTTCCAATGCAATTGGTATTTGTTAGTAGGCAATAAAAATTGTTTATATCCACTGTAAAATTTAATATATCTCAAATTACTATTAAAAAGAATATTATATTCGCTATAAATGTTCCAGTTTATAACGTTTCTATCAAAACTATACAGGGGGATTATTCGTAACTGAAATGGCGAATATGGCAAAATTGGAGAGTAGAATACGATACCTAGCATTTGTTTGTCAGTTTTAGTGTGCGAAAATATCGGTGAAAACAAAATGTCGTAGTACTTTTGTTTGTCAATAAAGTTTGCAAAACGTAATGATGGGCTTTTAAGACGTGGAAAAAATTTACGATTATAGTATATGTTGTTTTGATAGTTTTTTTCGTAAAAATAAAAAGGAAAATCTTGGTCGTTCAGAACAACTAAATCGAAAGGAAAATCAACATATATGGTATCGAATAGTGTTCCGCTTCGTATTTGGTTAAATATTACCTGATTGTTTTCATAAAAAGTTATTGTATAAGGAAAATTAACCTGTTTTTTGTTTTTTATAATTATCTGGCTGAAATCGTTGTTTTCAATAATTTTTTTTACTTTGTAATCGCTTCTTTTAGTTGAGTACAGATAATCTTCGAAAAACCATTTTGAATTTAATTGAGTAGTTTCGGTAATGGCTTTTTCAATATCTGTTGGGTAAATGTGTCGAAATGCATAATTTTTATAAAAATTTTT
>JBBIKO010000139.1:2397-5773 GCA_037445415.1 Bacteroidota bacterium | reverse complement strand
TAGTTTGATTTATAACATTGTAAGGTGGACATAAATTTGTAGTTATACCAAATATAATAGTTTCACTACCCTCAACAATTCCTTCTTGAATAGGAACTATTGTTAAAGTTGTAGAAGATTGTCCAGCAGGTATAGTTACATAGTAATTATTAGGTGGAGTATATGTGCCAGCAATATTTGGAGTAGTCGTATAATCTGTACCAAATATAGCTGTACCACTTAAAGTAAAATTAACATTTCTGTTCATTGGTGTTGGAGAAGATAATGAAAACGTGAGAATACCATTACTACAGCCTTCTACCATGTCAGTTCCACTTCCTGCAACTGGGTTTGAAGTATTATAAGTAATGTTGTTAATAATAGGACTTACAAAACTATTTTCTTCAAGAAATACTCCACTATCCAACCATTGATCGCCAACATCGGCTATGGCTATTTTCATTCTGTATCGTTTACAAGGGGCTACAACACAACTTGCAGTTAAAACTGTAGTAAACCCATCATATTCTATTTGTCTAGTACCTGTGGCATTATCAAAGTAATAAGCACAATTAGTGCATGGACCAATTCCAGGAGTATTACAGTTAGGCGCTCCAGAACAAGGTCCATTATTGACTGTATTTATTGAAACGGGTGTATTTGAAGTACCTGGAACAATCGCTATATTTCTATTATTGTAGTTATAACCATCGCTTTCCAATGAAGTAACAAAAAAACCAAATACATCATTATAAACATCATTTACCCACTCATTATATTCTTCTGAAGCAAATACATACCTAAATTGTATTACATTAGATTCTGGAATAAATTCAAACTCCAAAACAGCTTTATCATAGGTTTGAGCACCAACAATTGATTGTAAAGTTGCATCAGAGCCAGTATTTGTAGCTGTACCAATGTCATAATAATAATTTGGACCTGCAATAAGAGTGTTAGTGTACCAGTGTCTTCCAACATTACCAGTTGATAATACTATTCCTGAATTTAACCCAATAATACTAGTACCACCAGAAAAATAACCAGCATTCCCAGCTTGCGTGCCTCCGTAACTTCCTGAAAATGTTGCATTAGAATAACTTACTCCGGTTCCTACTAGTTTATCAACTAGTTGTGAAGCATTAGAAGGTTGAGATAGCTGAATATTGTAAATTGTAAATTGAGCCTTTAAAATTATTGAAACAAATAATAAAAAGCATAATACTATAAATTTTCTCATAACCATGAATAATTTTAAACAAATATAAATACAAAAATTTAAAATACCAAAATTTTTTCATTTTTTTTAATCTTTAATATTTCAATTACAAAACTTGATTTTAAAAAACTTTAATACTTAAACAAAAGACAAAAGCAAAAATATGCATATATTTGCATTTTTAAATAAATATTATCTTATGAGACTTCTACTAGTATTTGTTGGAATAGTTTTGTTTAATTTAGGAACTTCTCAAATTAAACAGCGTATTAATTGGACAATAGAACTAACTAAAAATTCAGAAAAAGAATACTTACTATTTTTTAAAGCAAAACCAGATAAAGACTGGTATTTTTATTCACTAAACGACAAGCTTAATCCATTAATCTTCAATTTTAAGAGAAATAATTTATACACCTTAAAAGGTAAAATCACAGAAAATCCGAAATCTGTAACAGAATATGATGAAATAATGGAATCTGAGCGTAACTTTCACAAAAAAGAAGCCATATTCACTCAAACAATTAATGTAAATTCAAAAGAAGAATTTTATATAGAAGGTTCTATCGAATATCAAGCATGTTATTTGGATGGAATGTGTATTATGGAAGAATATGATTTTAAAATACCTGTAAATTTGGAAAATAAATCTGATTCAATTCTAGCTAATAATAAAATTGATAGCATTGATATAGAAACTAACACTGATACAATAAACCAGTCTAAAATTGATACAGTTTATTTATCCGATAATAATAATAAAACAGATGGAAATACTTCACTATGGTGGTTATTTATTTTCTCATTTTTAGCAGGTTTAGCAGCTATTTTAACCCCATGTGTGTTCCCAATGATACCTATGACTGTTTCATTTTTTATGCACAATGACGAAAACAAGAAAAAAGCAAAATTTCAGGCAACTGTTTATGGTTTAAGCATAATTTTAATTTATACAATAGTAGGAACAATTGTTTCCGTTACATTAGGAGCTAATTTTGCAAACTTTTTAAGTACACATTGGTTGCCAAATGTTTTCTTTTTCTTAATATTTGTTGTATTTGCTGCTTCGTTCTTTGGAATGTTTGAACTATCATTACCATCATGGATGGTTAATAAGGTAGATCAAAAAGCGGAGAAAAGTGGAGTTTTAGGTCCTTTTTTTATGGCATTTACACTTGTTTTAGTTTCATTCTCTTGTACAGGTCCCATTGTTGGTGCTATATTAGTAAAATCGGCAGGAGGTCAAGTTTTAGAACCAATAATTGGAATGTTAGGTTTTTCTTTGGCTTTTGCTTTACCATTCACATTTTTCGCCTTTTTCCCTTCTTTATTAAAAAGTCTTCCAAAGTCAGGTGGATGGCTCAATTCAGTTAAAGTAGTGCTTGGCTTTTTAGAACTGGCTTTAGGTTTAAAATTTTTGAGTGTTGCCGATCAAACTTATCACTGGGGAATACTAGATAGAGAAGTATATCTTGCCTTGTGGATTGTTATTTTTGCTTTAATGGGTTTTTATTTGCTTGGTAAAATAAAGTTTGCACATGATAGTGATTTAAAGTATGTAGGTGTTCCACGCTTAATTTTTGCAATTATTACATTTTCGTTTGTCGTATATATGATACCAGGCTTATGGGGGGCACCACTTAAAGCATTATCAGGTTATTTGCCACCACAAAATACATTAGATTTTGATGTTAATACTATTATACGCGATAATATAGAAATTAGCAACACAAGTACAAAAAGTTCAAAAAATGAAATATGTGAAAAACCCAAATATGCAGAAATATTACACTTACCACATGGATTAAAAGGCTATTTCGATTACGAACAAGCTATAAAATGTGCAAAAGAAATGAAAAAACCTTTGTTTATTGATTTTACTGGTCATGGATGCGTTAATTGCAGAGAAATGGAAGCTAACGTATGGAGTCACCCAGAAGTTCTCAAACACCTAAAAAATAATTTTATAATCGTTGCACTTTATGTTGATGATAAAACTGAACTACCCGAAAGCGAGTGGATAGTTTCAAAAGTTGATGGGAAAGTAAAAAAAACTATAGGAAAAAAATATGCAGACTTTCAAATTTCAAGATTTAAAGTAAATGCACAACCATATTATGTCTTACTCGACTACAATGGAGAACTATTAGTAGAACCTATAGCTTATGATTTGAACAT
>JBBIKO010000139.1:0-2383 GCA_037445415.1 Bacteroidota bacterium | reverse complement strand
AGGTTTAAATGAATTTAAGAAAAGAACCACAAATAAATTGAATAATTAAACAAACAATTCTTATATTTGCGATATGATGAACTTATGAAAAAATTTATTTCATTTCTATTTGTACATTATAATCAAATCATAACTGTCATATTGTTTTTAATTACTGCTTTTATTATTTTGCTTATAATTCCACATCAAACTCGTTTTAAGTTCGAATATCAAAAAGGAAAACCTTGGATGTACGAAACGCTAGTTGCATCTTTTGATTTCCCTGTTTTAAAAAATAAATTAGACATTGAAAAAGAAAAAGACAGTATTATTAAAAATTCACCATTGTACTTTTATAAAGACGAACAAGTTCTAAAAAATATTCTTAAGATATTTAAAGAAGATTTTAATAAAATAAATTTTCCTGACACTTCAAGTAAAACTTTAACTTTTCAATATTACAATAACTTTTTAATTAATTTATTAAATAAACCTGGAATAATCGAGACTAACGATAGTATTGCAAACAAATATAAAAATGTTATTGTTTTTATTCAAACAGACTCTACAATAGAAGAACATTTTATTTATAACATAAAAACCGTTAACGAAGCAAAGCAAGCATTTGTTAACGAATTAAAACAAAATAATCCTGATATTTTAATTAAACTAGCTAGGATAAATGATTATTTTAATCCTAATTTATTTTTTAATAAAAATTTAACTAGGCAAGTAATTGAACAACTTTTAAGCGAAATTTCTATAAACAAAGGACTTATTCAACGTGGAGAAACTATTATAAGTAAAGGCGAAATAATTACAATAGAAAAGTTTTTAATTCTCGAATCACTTCAAAAAGAATTTGTCAGAACTTCTTATAATCCGTATTTATTAGTAGGTCAATTCCTTACAATTTCACTTGGTTTACTTATGATATTTTTATTTTTATATCATTTTCGTAGAGAAATTTTATTACATTTTACAAAAACTTCATTTATTTTGTCTTTAATAGTACTATTTATATTTCTTGCACAAAAAGTTTTTCAAATAGATAGTAAAAGCATTTACATAGTACCATTTACACTTTTACCTATAATCATTCGTTCTTTTTACGATTCACGTTTAGCTCTTTTTATTCATACAATTACAATTTTAATTATTTCATATTTCTTACCAAATAGTTTTGAATTTATGTTTACACAATATATAGCTGGTATTACAGCTGTTTTTGTTCTTGTTAATGTAAGACGTAGAGCACAATTGTTCTTAGCAGCAATTTTTATTTTTATTACTTATAGCATAATTTATTTTGGTATTTCCATTATTCAAACAGAAAGCATTCAGCAAATAGAATGGAGAAACCTTACGTGGTTTGGAATAAATGCACTTATAGTTCTTTCTGCTTATCCACTCATTTATATATTCGAAAAATTATTTGGTTTTATTTCAGATGTAACTTTACTAGAACTATCCGATACAAATCATTCACTATTAAGATTATTAGCTGAAAAAGCTCCAGGTACATTCCAGCATTCATTACAAGTAGCCAGTTTATCAGAAGAAATTATACAAAAAATTGGAGGAAATCCATTACTAGCAAGAGTAGGTGCTCTCTACCACGACATCGGTAAATTAGAACTTCCTCAATATTTCATAGAAAATCAACATCAAATACAAAATCCACATAAAAATTTACAGGTTGATAAAAGCATAGAAATTATTTCTGGACATGTAAATTATGGAGTTAAACTCGCAAAAAAGTATAAATTACCGAAATCAATAATAGAATTTATTGAATCGCATCATGGAGATAGTATAATGCAATATTTTTATAAAACTTATACTCTAGAACATCCTTCAGAAAGTGTTAATAAAGATCTTTTTCGTTATAAAGGAAATAAACCTTCTTCAAAAGAAACGGCTGTAGTTATGATAGCCGATTCTGTTGAGGCTGCTTCAAAAAGCTTAAAAAATTTTAACGACGAAAATATTCAAAAGATGATTGATAGTGTTATTGAACAAAAATTCGATCAACAACAATTTGATTTTGCTCCTATTACATTAAAAGAAATATCTATAATAAAAGATATATTGAAAAAAAGATTAAGAAACATATATCATAGTAGAATTTCTTACCCAACAGATATAATTACCTAATAAAAATCTTTTTATTATTAGAATAAACATCATTGCTCGAAATTATAACTACATAGTCGTCCATTAAAAATTCAATTTAAACAATTTTTTGGTGGATAGTAAATGAAAAATAATGAATAAAAAAAGTTTTTGAAAAACTGAAAAATAAGGTTTCGGAAAAACATCGAGCTTAAATTTTAAATATTTGCAAAGTTTTTACAAATAAAATTCTCAACAATCTATTGTTAATAAATAAGTTATACGATTT
>JBBIKO010000138.1:0-5806 GCA_037445415.1 Bacteroidota bacterium | reverse complement strand
AAAATAACCTTTACAATATGCTGTATATCAATTATATAAAAATAAATTTTTCTAACACTACGCATTTGAAATTTTCCCTTTCGCGTAATTTAGGATAAATAAATATCTTTATATGGAAAAAAGTGTTGCCTGAATGTGACTGTTTAATAACCAATTATTATTAGCTAAATAAAAGTTACAAAAAATCAAATTGGGTTAGTAAATCTAAGTTTATTGTATTCATAACTGAATTATGAATTTTCGTGTATATTTGTAAAAAAATTATGTTGAAAGTATTATTGATTGCAATTGTTTTGATAGGATTTGCAATATTAGGTTTGGCAGTAACAATTTTATTAAAACGTAATGGAAAATTTCCCAATACGCATATTAGTCAAAACAAAGCATTAAAAGAAAAAGGAATTCAATGTGCTACTCACGATGATTCAAAATGTAGTCAATGTGCATGTTCTGTAAAACATTAAATAATTAAATAATTAAATATGAATATTGTAGATAATATAGAAGGGTGGCTTTTAAACATGAATATTTCGCCTTTTTGGGCAGAAATATTTAAGTTAGCAATAATTGTTGTAGGCGTTTTTATTATATCTTATTTAGCAAATAAACTTACTAAAAAATTTATTTTTGTAATTGTTAGTCGTATTGTCAAGAAAACAAATTTTGTTTGGGACGATATATTACTAAAGAATAAGGTCTTTTATAGATTTTCGCACTTTGTTCCAGGTTTAATTATTTATTGTTCAACACCTATATTATTAAAAGGATATTCTGAATTGATTGTTGTAGTTAAGTCTTCTGTTTACATATACATGATAGTAATGTTTATGCTTATCTTTTCTGCTTTTTTAAAATCTCTTAATGAAATTTACATACTCAATCCAAATTCAAAAGATAGACCAATTAAAGGATTTTTACAAGTTGTTAATATATTTAATTACACTATTGGTTTTGTGTTAATTTTATCAGTTATACTACAAAAAGACTTAAGCTATTTTCTTACAGGAATAGGAGCATTGGCTGCTGTATTATTATTGGTATTTAAAGATACGCTTTTAGGTTTAGTTGCAGGAATTCAGCTCTCTGCAAACGAAATGGTCAAAATTGGCGATTGGATTGTTATGCCTTCTAAGAATGCAGATGGGTATGTTATAGAAATAACTTTACATACAATAAAAGTTCAAAATTGGGACCAAACTATTGCTATGATTCCTTCATACTCATTAGTTTCAGAATCGTTCATCAATAACAGAGGAATTCAAGACTCAAAAGCACGTAGAATAAAACGTTCTTTATTTTTTGATATAAATACTATAAGGTTTCTAACGATAGAAGAAATAAATGAACTTAAGTCAATTACTCTTATTAGCAATTACCTTCAAAAAAAATTAAAAGAAATCGAAGAACACAATAAAAAATTACCATTTGATTTAAACAAACCAATCAATGGACGTTGGCTTACTAACATTGGAACATTTCGAATTTATGCACAAGAATATATTAAAAGTAAAGAATATATCAGGCAAGATATGAATCTTATGGTGCGACAACTGCCCCCAACAGAAAACGGAATTCCTTTAGAAATATATGCATTTTCAAGGATAATTGAATGGGAAGAGTTTGAGAAAGCTCAAGCCGATATTTTTGATCATCTGATGTCGGTTGTTCCATTCTTTTATTTGCAAATATATCAGAATCCAACAGGAAACGATTTTGCTAAGTTTTTAAGAGGCTAATTGTTATAGCAAGCGACTTGAAGCACTTGAACGAAAAGGGAAATAGCGTGCAGATAATTCCACTCCACCTCTTCCATAACTCACTTTAGTTAATGAGGAAAGATTTATATCATAACTTATTCCAAAAGCATATTGCCCCCATTCTAATTGTGTGTTTAAAACAATTGCATCACCAAATCTGTAAAACGTACCTATATTTATGGTTCGCGCTAATATATAGTCTGTATATTTTGATGATTCCTGAAGTTTGTATTTAACAATTGTTCCTAAATAAAACATTCTTGATGGTCCTTGAAATGTAGCGAAGAATGATGGTGAAACTTGAATATTTGAATTCTTTATGCCATATGAAAGTGTACTATGAAAAACCATACGCCAATAAGATAAACTATTATTGTCAAATGATATAGATGGTTTATTCAAATGAAAAAATGCTATACCCACTTGTGTTCCAAAATTATCATTCGAAGAAAGAGTTGTTGCTCCTTTACCATAACTCCATTGAATTCCTGCGCTAATATCCATTGCATTTACACGATTGTTAATCATATTTTCGCCAGTCGATAAATTAGAGTTGAAAAGCAATCCATCATATTGTTTATCCCATGATAACATAGAAAAATCGACACTACGTTGTAAAAACGAAACCCCAATCCCTCCAGAAATATTTTGATTATCGAAAATGGGAACTTTTGCAGAAGTAACAATTCCAGCTTGAAAAGTATTTAAATGGGCGCCACCGCTTCTATCATTCATTATTAAAATACCTGCACCAAATGATGAAGAACGAGATGATTGGCTAAAAAGTTTTGCGTCTGCCGATGCTGCCATTGTAGTAAATGGGTCAGTTATACTTCGCCATTGTTGTCTGTAGTTTAAATTAGCTCGTATGTCATACTGTGCTCCTGCATTAGCTGGATTTAGTAATATAGGCGACTCATTAATCTGTGAAAATATAGCATCTTGCGATTTTATATAATTAACATATAATACAAAAGCAAAAATTATTAATGTTGTATTTTTCATAGTTTATCGAATTAAAGTTACATTGCCTTGTTTTTTTACGATTATACCATTATAGTATTCTGCAGTTAAATAATACACAAATACTCCTGATTCCATATTTTTCCCTCTAAATGTTCCATCCCAACCTATGTCAGGATCTGACGATTCAAAAACTTTTTCGCCCCAACGGTTGAAAATAATAAACTGCATTTTTTTAATACATTTTCCTCTTACATATAATACATCGTTGTTCCCATCGTTATTTGGACTAAAACCTGAAGGAATAAAAGTTTCACCACATTCTTTGTCAACTGTAACAGTTACGCATATTGTATCACGACAACTGTAGTTGTTTATTCCTTCAACACAATATTCAATTGTTTCAGATGGTTTAGCTACTGGATTACTACAATTAAAACATGAAAGGTATGTTGATGGAGACCATGTATAAGAATTTGCTCCGTTAACATTAAGCACAACAGACATACCGATAATAATAGTTGTGTCGTTAGTTATGGTTAATACTGGTTTTGGATCAACTATTATAGTGAAATACGCTGTATCTGAACAAATATTTTCCTGGGCAATTACAGAATATGTTGTTGTATTCATTGGGCTAACTTCAATTTCCGAAGATGTTTCTCCTGCATTCCATAAATATATGTCTCCACCTGATGCAGTTAATTTTACAGTTTCTTGTTGGCAAATTTGATTTATGCCACTAATATTTGCAACAGGCAATTCATAAACAGTTATGCTAAAACTTGTTGTATCTTTACAATTATTCTGATCGGTAGCAAAAACGTAATATGTTAGTGTTGTTTCAGGACTAATAGTTACAATATTACCTGTTAAATTAACCTGATACCATGTATAATTTACTGCTCCTTGTGCAGTTAACGTAATACTATCGCCATAACATATAGGTTGAATTCCTGAAATTTGTATTTCTGGCAAAGGATGTACAATTAAAATTGCTGTATCTGAATTTATACAGCCGTTATCATCTATTCCTGTTAAAACAATGTTTGTTGTTGTTGGAGGTGAGATTGCTATTTGTGAAGTAGTGTAATTCCATGGTTGCCAATTATATAAAGTTGCGCCAGAAGCAGTAAGTGTTATGCTATCGTACAAGCATATAGGTTGAATTCCATTTATTTCAACTATTGGAAGTGAATTTACAATTATCAAAGCTGTATCTATATTTTGGCAGCCATTAACATCTGTTCCGGTTACTGTGTAAGTAGTTGATAGCAACGGGCTTACTGTAATATTGTTTGATGTATTTCCTGTATTCCATAAGTATGTAGCGGCATTTATTGCAGTTAATGTGATACTATCACCATAACATATTGGGTGGTTTCCTACGATTTGTACATTGGGCAATGGATTAACTATTACTGTGGCAGTATCTGAGTTGCTGCATTGATTAAGGTCGGTTCCTATAACAATATAGTTCGATGTAGTTGATGGGTTAAAAGTTTGAGTGTTACCGTTCAATGAATCAGGGAACCATAAGAAATTAACAGCACCTGTTGCATGTAGCGTAATACTATCACCGAAACAAATAGGATGAGCTCCAGAAATCTGAACATTAGGTAATTGATAAACTATTACAGTTGCTGTATCTATATTTTTACACATATTAGTATCTGTTCCAAGTAAATAATATGTTGTTGAAATTAACGGATTTATTGTAATTGAATCTGTAGTGTCTCCCACGGGTGTCCATAAATATGATGTTGCACCATAGGCATATAATGTAATACTATCGCCAAAGCAAATAGGATGCTCGCCAATTATCTGAACATTTGGTAAAGGATAAACTACGACTTCAGCTGAATCTATATTTTTGCAACCATTTGAATTAGTTCCAGTTACATAATAAGTTGTTGTATATTGAGGCGAAACATATATACTATCTGTATTGAAAGAGCCTGGACTCCATGTGTATTGCGTAGCACCATTCCCAAAAAGCCATATACTATCTTTAAAACAAATAGGATGTTCGCCTGTGATGCTTACATTAGGTAAAGGATATACGATAACTTCTGCAGAATCTATATTTTGACATCCATTAGAATCTGTTCCTATTAAGTAATAGGTAGTAGTAATTGTTGGTAGAACAGTTATTTGTTCTGTGGTTTCTAAAGTTGGCAACCATTGGTAGGTTTCTGCACCATTAGCTGTAAGTACAATGCTATCGTTTAAGCAAATAGGATTTGCCCCCGATATATTTACATCTGGTAATGGATAAACAGTAATATAATTAGAGACAACGTTTGTACATGACATATCATCAGTAACAGTTACTGTATAATTAGTAGAACTTAGAGGTTGAACTACAATCGAATCTGTTGTTTGTAAAGTATTCCATAAATAAGATACTCCACCATTCCCATATAACCATGTTGAATCGTACATGCAAATAGCAGTTTGACTTGCAGTTATAGATGCTTGTGGTATTACACATTTATCAAATTGTGCAATAAATGCGTCCCATGCACCACCGTTATATGTATTATCAAAATATGCACCATTACCGGGATTTTGAGTTAATAAGCTATTATTTATAAACCCAACCATATATACAGCATTGTCGGATATTGCTAAGTTTCTAGCATCGGCTGATGAGCCTGAAAAGTATGTAGCCCATTGTCTTATTCCATTTTGTTTAAATTTTGCTATGAAAATTGCTCTTGGTATAGATTCAAAAAAGGTTGGTGTTCCAGGATTGAAAACAGGAAAACCTGATGATATCACTCTACCTGTGATAAAAACACCATAATTATCTCCTATTATATCTCTAATTTCATCTTGTTGAAACCCACCATAATATGTGCTCCATAATAGTTGTCCGTTTAAAGTAAAACATGAAATTATTCCATCTCTAATTCCTCCACCATATGTATTTTGAAAATATGAACCATTCGAATTATCGTATAAAGGGAAATTTGATGTAGAACTTGTTGACCCTCCTAACCATAATTTATTATTAGCAATAGTAATTCCACGTATTTCTTCGTAATTGTTACCACCAAAATAAGTTGACCATTCTAAAACAC
>JBBIKO010000137.1:0-5809 GCA_037445415.1 Bacteroidota bacterium | reverse complement strand
AGTTTATCATCCGTTTAAAGGCAATGTTGATATAAACAAACTAGAACAGGTATTAGTAGAAAATGCAGAAAAAGTTCCATTTATAATTGTAACACTAACAAATAATACTGCTGGCGGGCAACCTGTATCAATAAAAAACCTTAAAGAAATAAGACAAATAGCAGATAAATACAAAAAGATGGTAGTTTTTGATTCTGCTCGTTTTGCCGAAAATGCCTACTTTATTAAAATTCGTGAAGAAGGTTACCAAAATAAAACCATTCGCGAAATTGTAAAAGAAATGTTTTCGTATGCCGATGTAATGACAATGAGTAGCAAAAAAGATGGTATTGTAAATATTGGGGGTTTTATAGCAATGCGAGATGAGAAACTTTGTAAACAGGCTATTGTTTACAATATAATGTTCGAAGGCTATATTACTTATGGCGGCATGGCAGGACGCGACATGAATGCTTTGGCACAAGGATTATATGAAGCTACAACTTTCGATTATCTCGAATCACGAATTAGTCAGGTACATTACTTAGGTAAAATGTTAAAAGAATATGGCATTAGTATTCAGGAACCTATTGGTGGTCATGCTGTATTTGTAGATGCTTTAAAGTTTTTTCCGCATATCCCACAATCTGAGTATGTTGCACAATTATTGGCAGTTGAATTATACATAGAAGGTGGTGTTAGAGGTGTAGAAATTGGGACTTTACTTGCCGACAGGGACCCTTTAACGGGTAAAGACCGCTTTCCTAAACTCGAAATGGTTCGATTGGCTATACCACGAAGAGTTTATACAAACAACCACATGAATTATGTTGCGGCTGCTTTAAAAAATGTTTATGACCGACGTAATGAAATAAAACGCGGGTTTAAAATAATTAATGAAGCCCCAATTTTACGTCACTTTACAGTTGAACTTGAACGATTGTAATTGTTTTTTAATTGAAGTTAACAAAAATATTTCAAGTAATCAAGTAATAAAAAAATTAAAAATTTATTCTATTTTTAAACTTGTAATTTTGTAAAATGTCGAAAAAAAACAACAATATAGCCATTGTTTCCGTAACAAACGATCTTGTTGCCGATCATCGCGTACACAAAACCTGTCTTTTACTAAGCGAAATGAACTACAATGTATTACTCGTAGGTAGAAAACTTAACACAAGCACAAGCATAAAAAGACCTTACAAAACTATCCGTTTTAGGCTACTATTTAACAAAAAAATACTTTTTTACGCAGAATACAATATTCGATTATTCTTTTTTTTGTTGTTTAAAAAAGCCGATTTATTTGTTTCTAACGATTTAGATACTTTGTTGACAAATTTTTTAGTTTCAAAAATTAAACAAATTCCATTAATTTACGATAGCCACGAATTTTTTACAGAAGTTCCCGAATTAGTTAATCGTCGAAAAATTAAAAAGGTTTGGCAATTTATGGAAAAGAAAATTGTTCCAAGACTTAATTTTGGAATTACTGTTAATGAAACTATTGCTCAAATATATAGTAGTAAATATAATATACCCTTTTATGCTATAAGAAATGTTCCTTCTGCAAACAAATTTCAAGAAATAACTGATTTAACAGCTTCTTTTGATTTTAAAACAAAATATTTATTACTGTATCAGGGGTCGTTAAACATAGGAAGAGGCATAGAAAAGCTAATTAAAACAATGAAATTATTAGACGACCTATATGTATTAGTTTTGATAGGTACAGGCGACATAGAAAACGAGTTGAAAAATGAAGTTTTAAAATTTAATCTATCAAATAAGGTTATTTTTTTAGGAAAAATACCATTTGAGTTACTACATCTTTACACTTCTAAAGCACATCTTGGTTTTTCAATAGAAGAAAATTTAGGTTTGAATTATTATTATTCACTACCAAACAAAATATTCGACTACATAAATGCAGAAGTTCCTGTAATTTGTTCCGATTTTCCTGAAATGAAAAAGATTATAGAAAAATATAATGTTGGAATTTCTCATAATTTTGAAAATGAATACCAACTTTTCGATACAATTCAACATACTTTAAACAACAAAGAATTATATTTAAGTTGGAAAGAAAATTGTAAAAAAGCAAAAAAAGAGCTAAATTGGGAAATAGAAAAAGAAAAATTAAAAGAAATTATTCAGAAACACATTCATTGAAAACATTAATTATTTATGATAAAAATGAAGTAAATTTGTATTTAACATTACTATCAATATGAAAGGCACAGCAAACGATACAACCCCATTAATGCGACAGTATAATAGTTTAAAATCGAAATACCCCGATGCTATTCTATTGTTCAGAGTGGGCGATTTTTACGAAACATTTGGCGACGATGCAATAAAAACTTCTTCTATACTCGGTATAACTTTAACTTCACGCAATAATGGCTATGCATCTGAAGTCCCTCTTGCTGGTTTTCCATACCACGCCCTCGACACTTACCTGCCAAAGCTTGTTAGATCGGGGCAAAGAGTTGCTATATGCGAACAATTGGAAGACCCAAAACTAGCAAAAACTATTGTAAAACGCGGAATAACTGAAATTATAACACCAGGAATAGTTACACACGATAGAGTTCTTGTAAACGAAGAAAATCATTTTCTCTGTGCCATATATTTCGAAAAAAAAAATTACGGAATATCATTTTTAGATATTTCAACTGGTGAATTTTTTGTTACTGAAGCTAATCGCGAAGAAGTAGAAAAATTATTACAAAGTTTTCAGCCAAAAGAAATATTGTACGATAGGAACCATCATGAACACTTTCATACGTGGCTAAGTTCGTTATATTACCTTTACAAAATAGACGATTGGTATTTTACTTACGATACAGCTTATGAAAGATTGTGCAATCATTTTAAAGTACAATCGCTAAGAGGATATGGTATAGGCGATTATACTGTTGGAATAAGTTCTGCTGGTGCTATTTTACAGTATTTAAGCGCAACTCAGCACGATAAATTAACTCATATTTCCAATATTTCTTGCTTATACCACGAAGAATATGTATGGATAGATAAATTTACATTGCGAAATTTAGAATTACTTTATTCAACAAACGAAAATGCTCGTACTTTAATAGATATAATAGATAATACTGCAACTCCGATGGGGGCAAGGCTACTTCGACGATGGGTTGCCTTCCCTTTAAAAAACATACAACAAATAGAACATAGGTTAAATATTGTAGAATATTTGTACAAACACAACGATATTATTTCAGATTTAGTTCAGCAATTAAAAAAAATAGGCGATTTAGAACGACTTACATCTAAAATTTCGATAGGGAAAGCTGGTCCAAGAGATATCTTACAGCTAAATGCATCGTTATATGCAATAAAGAACATAAAATTTATTTTAAATTCTGAATCACCTTTGTTTTCGTTATCTCAACAACTACAAGAATGTGAACCAATCACACAAAAGATAAGTAAAATAATACATCCCGAATGTTCATCAACCCTACAAAAAGGGGGAGTTATAAACAATGATGTAGATGCCGAACTTGACGAACTACGTTCAATTTTATTCGACAGCAAGGAGTATTTAAACAAAATGCAACAAGCCGAAAGCATTAGAACAAGTATCCCCTCTTTAAAAATTAGCTTTAACAATGTTTTTGGCTATTATATTGAAGTTAGAAATACTCACAAACATAAAGTTCCATCTGAATGGATTAGAAAACAAACTTTATCAAGTGCCGAACGCTATATTACACAAGAGTTAAAAAAATATGAAGAAAAAATTTTAGGTGCTGAAGAAAAAATTATAGAAATTGAAAATAGAATTTATCAAGAATTGATTAACGAAATAATATCTTATATTCCAACTCTACAACTTAATGCAGGATTGCTTTCGCAGATAGATTGCTATCAATCGCTTGCTACTGTTTCCATTGAAAACAAATACTACCGCCCCAAAATTGATGAATCTTTAATTATTCAACTAAAAGACGCACGTCATCCCGTTATAGAAAAGCAACTCCCCCCTGAAAAACCCTTTATACCAAACAACATCTATATTGATTCCGAAAAGCAACAAATTTTGGTAATAACTGGTCCTAATATGTCTGGCAAATCGGCAATATTACGCCAAACAGCAATAATAGTGTTGCTTGCCCAAATTGGTTCGTTTGTTCCTGCAAGCGAAGCAAACATCGGGCTGGTAGATAAAATATTTACACGTGTTGGTGCAAGCGATAATATTTCCCAAGGCGAAAGTACTTTTATGGTCGAAATGATTGAAACTGCAACCATTTTAAACAATCTATCGGAACGCTCACTAATATTACTTGATGAAATTGGAAGAGGGACAAGCACATACGACGGAATATCTATTGCATGGGCTATTGCCGAATTTTTACACGAAAACCCTATTGGTAAGCCAAGAACTTTATTTGCTACACATTACCACGAATTAAATGAAATGGAAAAAACCTTTTTGCGTATTAAAAACTATCATGTAAGCGTAAAAGAAGTTAATAATCAAGTTTTGTTTTTAAGAAAACTTGTAGAAGGCGGAACAGAACATAGCTTTGGAATACATGTTGCACAAATGGCTGGTATGCCAAAGAGTATTGTAAACCGAAGCCAAGACATTTTAAAACAACTTGAAAAATCGAGCCAACAAAACCAGTTAAGAAAACCTGTAGAAAAAATTGGTCAACAACGTGAAGGTTATCAGTTATCTATTTTTCAATTAGAAGACCCTGTATTATTACAAATAAGAGATAAAATAATAAACATAGATATAAACAATTTAACACCATTACAAGCATTAAATTTACTTAGTGAAATAAAAAAAATATCGGGTTTATAACATTGAGCGATAAACAAATTTATACATATTACATAAAAAATATGCTTACTGATTGTTGTAAGCACCTTATTCGTGTTATTCTTGAACAAAATAAATACAAATTACACGAAATTAAAAATTCAATAATTAGCTTCCATAAAGATAATTTCGAAGAAAAAGAATTTCAAGAATTATTAAATCAGTATGGATTTGATATAATAAAAGCAAAAGACTTGCAAACAGTGGAATTAATAAAACAAGCAGTCATAGAGCTTATTCACTATTCAAATAATGTTGATTCAATAGTTCGCAAATCGGAATATCTTGTTCAGCGACTTGGAATGCAGTATCAAGTCATTTCTCGATTATTCTCTAAATATGAAAAAATAACCCTAGAAAAATATATTCTACTTAACAAAATTGAACGTGTTAAAGAATTACTATTGCAAAACGAACTATCTTTAACCGAAATAGCTTTTATAATGGACTTCTCGAGTGTCAACCACCTATCTGCAACTTTTAAAAAAATTTGTGGTGTAACAGTTAGTGAATACAAAAAGACCCCAGAATTTTACAAAAAAACGTTAGAACATTTGTATTAAACTTCGTTTCAACTTTTATTTAATTTTTGTTATTAAACTATTTAATTTTTATTTTTGCAAAAAAATGATTTTCCTTTATATAGATCCTGGTAGCGGAAGTTTACTCTTCCAACTTATCGTGGCAGGAATTATTAGTTTTTTGTTTTTCTTTAAAAGAATTTGGAATCGTGTTGCGTTTTGGAAAAAAAAGAAACCTAGGATAGATGAATGAAGCAAAAATTGAATATAAACATAACTCTTTTCGCGATTCTTCGGGGTATATTATTGAAGAAAATGATAAAATTTATCGAATTATACTTCCATCGTACTTCGAAGTTTACAATAGTTTAACAAATAGTGGTTTTTTTGAAAAACTTTTTAATAAAAGATGGTTAATACCTCACAAAGAAATAAAAAATAATACTGAAAAAAT
>JBBIKO010000136.1:0-5840 GCA_037445415.1 Bacteroidota bacterium | reverse complement strand
CTTTGCTTTTTTTGCAAGCCACTCGCGTAGTAACAGCTTTATGCGATATTCCATATAATTGTCGAACGTATGTTCGCCACTTACTTCTATATTAAAAGCATTTGTTTTTACTTCCATATTTGGAATAATTATTTTTTTGTCTTTGATGCTAATATCGTTTTTAAGTGTAGAAAATTTTATTTGCCTTAATTCATCGAGCTCAATATAATCAGCAAGATCATAAATAGGCTCAAATTCAATAAGTTGTCCGTTTATAATCTCTATATTTGCGTCAAGAAAAATATCTTTTTCTATTACATTTAAAGTGCTATCCCATTTTATTTGTATGTAAGGCATACTGGCATTTAATTTCCCTTTCAAATGTTTTTCTGTGATAAATTTTTGTCCAATATTATCAAACGACTGGAATAGTTGCTTTATGTTAATGTTATTAAAATTACACTCGCTTTGAAGTAAAATTTCTTTTTTAGAATTTGTAATTAACTTTCCTTTTAAATAAGTATTTCCTTCAATTGCACTAAATTGTAAGTTGCTAAAATAAAGATTTGAGTTTAGTAATTCAAAAAAACCTGTTATTTTGTTTGCAACAAATTTGTTGTAAACAAATTCATCTATACTAACATTTCCATTAAAAACAATATCACTAGGCAAATAAAAGCCCGCATTGTTTTTATCATCATTAGTCTGCCAATTTTTTAAGTTTATTTTATTGATATTAAGGTTAATGTTTGCTTCCAATTTTTCGTTCGGAAGCATTAAATAAGCAATAAAATTTTTAAGTATTCCCTTTAATATAATCTGACTTTTATTTATTTCAAATGTAACATTTTCGGCATAAACATCATTGTATTGGAAGCTTATTTTCCCGTTCAAATTACTAATAGTAAGTGGGCTGCTTAAAACTTGAATAAAAACATTTTGTAAACTCATACTACCTTTAACAATAGCATTTTTGTAATCGGTAGCCGAAATGTTAGATAAACTTTTTAATTTTCCATTGTAGTTTAAGTTTAAAGTTATTTTTCCTTTTAAAGTATCAAATGTGTTTAAATTAAAAAGCTCTTTCAAACGTTCGAGCTCAATAAAACCGTTAAGTTTAAGTTTTACTAAAGGGCTCGAAAAATTATACATTGAAAATTGTCCAACAAAAACGCTATCGTCGAATTGAGTGTAAAAAGTATCAATAGTTAAAGATGTTGTTTCGAGGCTTTGCTTTAATCCGTTATCGAATGAGCCTTTAAAGCTAATTTTGTTAAATGATGTATTAGATTTTATGTTTTTCATCGAACCTTCGTGTAAAACAAATGAAGCTTTAATACGAGGGCTTTCTTTATAACTAATTCCACCGTCAATTAGCACAGAAAAATCTATTATACCATCCGATTCTACATTTTTAAAAAAGGATGAATAATTTTCGGGCAAACTTTGTATCAAAGTGTTTAACGATTGTTTATTTCCTACAATGCTAATATTAACGTAGTCATTTTTTTCGTTTATTTGATAACTTCCACTTACCGATAAAGTAAATTCGCCAATTTTGATTGTGCCTTTTTTGATTTCGAGGTTATTGTTGTTTACTTTTATATTTATATTTATTTTTGCTTCGTTAGTTTTTAAATAGTTAACTTTATCTACTATTAATTCTTGCAAATCGACTTGTCCACGTGTTGTAACAGGGAATATGTCTTTATAAAAGTTACCCGAAAGGCTAAAATTATTTGTGAAAGTTCGCACAGCTAAACGATTTGCGGCATTGTATATTTTAACACTTGTTTGTTTAAGCGAAATTTTTTCGAGTTTTATTTTAAACGAATCATCAGAAGTTTTTTCTTTATTCTCTTTAAAAATAGAAAAGTTATTATTACCTTTCTTATCATAACAAAGCAACACATTAGCATGATTTAATTTTATTGATTGGAGTGTATAATTTTTTTTAATTAAATCGATAAGATTAAACTGTAAAAAAACTTCATCAACTTTTAATAATGTATCGGTATTTATTTTAAAATCTTTTTTTTTGTATGTATTGCTCGATTTAACAACAACATCATGTAATATAATTGTAGCACTGGGAAAGTTTTTAATTATTGAAAAATCTATTTCGGTAATTTTAATTTCTGTATTAAAATATGAACTAACTTGCGATATTACCCATTTTTTTATGTCATCTTTATATAAGTAAGTTAATAGTATGCATGCAACAAATGTAATTAATGAAAATGTGAGTAAAATTATAAGTATGCGTTTTATTATTTTTTTTGCTTCCATATTGCCTGCAAGTTATAAAAACATAAGGAGAGTACAAAATAGTTTGTAACATGAGATATTAGCTCTATAAATTGCTAAAAAAATAATTAACCCAAATTACGTATTAGAAAAATAAACAGGTGAAAAAACTCTTCCGACTTTGTAGTGAAAACTACTTTATTGTCTGATATACAAATACATAAAAATCGCGGACGAAGTAAGAATATACAAATTGATAAAAATAAATTAATTGCAAGGTCAATTCTTGACTTTATACACGGCAATCGAAATTCAAAAGAGTTTGGGGCTTTACTTCGTCTCGTTGAATACAACGAAACAGTATTCAGGGAAAGGAATTTTGAATTTTGAATTTTGAATTCTAAATTTTAAGATTAATTTTTTTAACTCACACTTCTTACTTCAAACTTATTACTTTTTCACCCACTTCCCTTGCATTATCACAAAATTCCCCTGTCGCAGGCGATAAAAAGTACGGCTGCTTTATTTTTATTACTTAGATATTATTTAAAAATCAAATAAGGCTTTAAGGAATTTGCTGTTTCTGTCATCTTCGACATCAAAAGGCACAACACTTTTTACTTTCCGGTTCTTTACAGTTATAATTATAGGATTGATATTCATTCTGTCGCTAAACAATACTTCGTAAAGATTTTCTCTATCAATAAAAATATGATTTTGATTAATAAACTGGTATTTGTACTGATAAAATACATTGGTTGTGTCTAAAAGAAATACATACATAGGAGCTTTTGGATGATTCAAAATAAATGCTTCGTTAATAACAATCATATTATAGGTATCAATATTACAAGCAGGGCACGCTGTCCCAGAAATAACCAGAAGTTTAAAGTTTTTGTCTTTAATACTATCTGAGAGCATTTCAATAAACTTATTGTATTTTACCGATGGGTCAAAATTATTTATGGTACAAACGCTATTATATTTATTGAATATTTCTTTTAATTGCATATCAAAATCTTCCTTATCTATGCTTTCAAGAGTCGGTTTTGAATGAATTTTTAAAATAACTTTATTTTGATTTTGCTTAAAAGAATAAAAAATACCATTGTATTCACGAATAAAATCCTCCGGAACAAACTGATAACCTATTACATTGAATAAAGTATCGTAATAAGCAAATAATTCTTTTTTACCATACTCATATCCCAAAACTAACCATCTGCGATAAATTTTTAATTCAGGAAAATAATCTAAACTCCAGTAATAACCTTTATATCTTGAAGTCGTTTTACTAAACATGAAGTTCGTATCGAGATAGTTGTTTTCTATTTTTACCTCGAAAACAGAATCTGATTTAGTATCAATTTTTGTGATAGAAGACCTATAAGTATAACATACTGCCAGATCGTTATGATTAATCCGGGTACCATTTGGATAAAAATAATCACTTTCTAAAATTTTATAATCGAACAATGGATATTGGTAATTAAGCTTTTTAATAGAGTTGTTTTTAATATCGTAAGCATATAATGCAATGTTGCTTGTAGAAACATTTCTTTCTTTAAAAATAAAGTACCACTTTTTTAGGTCATTATTTATTCCTATAGACATAATGTAGTAATTAGGATTATTTATTTTTTCCAGGGGAATTTGAACGCTTTTTAAAACCTTTTTGTTATTCAGGTTTATATAGTACATAAAAGTACTATCACCATCGTCGTAAAACATATCGAAGCATACTTTCAAAACTGTATCGTTATTAAATTGAATAAAATGCATAGAATGTGTATTGGGTTTGGGGAGTACCACCGAATCTAATTTTTCTTTACTTATATTGTAAAGATAAATTACATTTCTATGCTGCTGATTAAAAACAAAAATGGTATCGTTATTTATTATTTCAATTGAACGATAAGTAATATGTCTTGAACTTCCACAAGTTATGGTGTGTTTAATTTGTTTAGTATTTTCCGAAAGAAAAAAGTATGTCTGTTGATTCTTAACAGGGCAACTTGATAAAATAATAATACAAAAAAATAAAAAAAATCTTCTCATACTATATAAAATTAAAATCTCTGCATGCATTTTTACATGCAGAGATATAAGTTATTCAATTTTAATCTTTTATCTGCACATAAGCACCTCTCCTTAAAACAATTGAACCATCAGCTTTAATATAACATTCTCTTAATAGTTCTCCACTACATTGTATTTGGCCATATTGAACGTATGCATCCCATTTAAACCTTCTAAATAATGCTTTGGTTTCTGTTTTAGGGATATACACTATTGAAGTCGTATCGGTACTATTTACATACATATCACACAAAACACTATCAATCATCACATTAGTAGCTGCCAGATAATAATATGGCAATGTATCCTGTGGTGGTGGAGTACTTGTTTGAATACCATACTCTTTTAAAGATAAAGACTCAACTTTATTTTTCATCTCATCTTCTTTTTTGCAGGCTGTAATCATTATTACTCATAACAAAAGTAATTTATTTTTAAAAACATAACAATTTTAATATGCGTTCTTTATCTTCCCATTTTAAAGGAAGCAGTGAATCGACTTTGTATTTAGAGGTATAAATCAACGTTACATTGGTTATTGGAAGAGCATATTCATTTATTTCTGCAAAACTATCAACATATAACCGAAAGGAATATTCTGTTAAATCAGTATTTATTAGCCGTTCATTGGCTATTATAAAAGTAAGTTGCTGTTTATCTATTGTTTTGATTTTTTCTATGGTTTCATTCAATAAAGTTTTAATGCAATCAAAACATCCACTGTTTGAAATGATATAATAACAGTGTTTACTTTCTGGAATAGTTAGATTAAATTTATGTTTCAAATACGATCTAAATATTCCGGTAGTATCCATATTGAAAGTTGTTTCTTCTGAAACTTTTTTTTTGCTTTCATTATCATTACTGCAAGATGCCATTAGCAAGACAAAAGCAAATATTAAAGCAAAATTTTGAATTCGCATAATCTTAATTGTTTGAGTTGTTTATCTTTTTTAGTTTGCTTGTAACCTAACCAGAAGCCATTTTCCGAAGGAATTAATATGCGATAATCGTAAATGGAGTCTTTTAAAAAGGGAATTTCTCCTATCAAATTTAAATCGTTATCTATAACAGATATTGACCAATTACGGTAATTCGTCTTTCTTCCATTTGTTTGATAATATGGGGTTTTATGGAGATTTATTCGAAAGAAAACATGTAAGTTTTTATTAAATTTAACACAATGAAATTTTGGTACTTTATAAGCATATTCATAAACTGAGTTGTAATAATTTTTATCATAAAAATTTTTTGTATTAAATGGGACAATATCATTTTCATTTATATAATTCGATTCAATTTTAAATGAATCTAATTCATTATCGTATAAACTGAAACGGTATATATACGAACTTCTATTTAGTAGAAAAACAATATTATTTACATTATCCACGCAATAACTTAATTGCTGATCAATATAGTAATCACCTGTCTTCTTTGCTATATAAGGAAATGGGGCAGGAATATTCTCTAATAATGCTGTATCACTTTTTAAAGTTATCATGCCAAGTAAAGGGTAACTAAAATATAATTTT
>JBBIKO010000135.1:0-5851 GCA_037445415.1 Bacteroidota bacterium | reverse complement strand
ATGTAACAACGGCATAATCGGGTCTTGCACCAGGACGCTCCCCTGGAGTATAAGCATCATCATGTCTGAGACGTTTGTTTGCAGTATAATGATTTACCATCGAATCCATATTGCCCGATGAAACAGCAAAAAAAAGATTTGGTTTACCAAATTTTTTAAAATCTCTTAAATCGTCTTGCCAATTGGGTTGTGGAACTATAGCTACTTTAAAACCTTGTTTTTCGATAATTCTTGCAATTATTGCAGTACCAAACGAAGGGTGATCTATATAAGCATCACCTGTAAAAAAAATTATATCTAACGAATCCCAACCACGTCTTTTTACTTCATCTAAAGTTACGGGTAAAAATTCGAACATGTTTTAAGAATGATGAAGATGAAATAATTTTAAACGTTCGTACAAAACAGGTATTTGTTCGGGCATAACCTGCGACACGCAAGCTCTCAATCCATCTTTTCGTTCGCTACCTGTTATTGTTAATGATATTGCACTAATCCCGTAATATAAAAGCTTTTCAAGTAACTGATCTGCTGTTAAATTAGGATAAGCAAAAGTAAAATAAAAACCATCAGCTAAAGGTTCGTTTTCATCGCGATCATAAACAATATAAAAACCATTATCTGTAAAAGCTTTTTTCATAGCTTTTGCTCGTTCGCCATATTGTCTCACATCTTCAACAAAATTGTAAATTCCATCATTAACAGATTTAAGTATAGCAGCCATTCCGTATTGCACTGAATGGGAAACTCCTGCCGATAAAGAATATATTATCTTATATATTAGTGCATAACCAAATTTATCGGTATTAAAAAATGGCATCATGTCTGGAAAAGTCCTGTCAAAAAGCTCATTTGACACTGCTATCATACCTATACGCTGACCTGCATAACTAAATGCTTTTGAACTTGATATTAGTAAAATGTAATTATTAGTATAATTTGCAACTGTTGGTTGATATGGTGGTTGCCCCGGAACAGACATATCTTTTCGAAAATCCATAGCTAAATAAGCTAAATCTTCTATTACAACTACATCGTACTTGTTAGCTAATTCACCAATTATTTGCAATTCCTTTTCTGTAAAACATATCCACGAAGGATTATTTGGGTTTGAATACACAATTGACGATATATTACCCTTCGATAAATACGATTCAAGTATATCTCTCAGTTTTTCGCCTCGATGGTTATATACATCAAACGATTCGTAAGGTATTTTCAATACATCGTGTTGTTGTTTTTGCACAGGAAAACCAGGATCTATAAAAAGAGTTGTTTTACGTTCTTTCCACACATTACTCATCATTAAAAAAGCTGCAAACCCACCTTGCATACTACCTACTGTTGGAATACAACAATCTGGCTTTATATCAACATTCATGAACAACTTAACAAACCTTGAAAATACATTTTTAAGCTCACTAACACCCTCAATCATAGGATATTTTGAAGCAACACCTTTTTTCAGAGCTTCAATTTCAGCATTAATACCAATTTCGCTTGGCTGTAGTCCAGGAACTCCCATCTCCATGCGAATAAACTTCTTACCAGTTTCATTTTCAATCATATTAACCAATCGAACAAGTTCACGAATAGAAGCTCTGCCCAAATTTTTTATACCTGATGTATTTATCAATCTTTCAACTGTTGAATAATCTATCGGTGTATTTTTAACTGATTCCATGAAACAAATGATTTCTTACAAAAATACACGAATAATTCCAATATATGAAATCAACATTATCAAAAAACGTAATAAAAAATTAAATAAATATATTTTATCATTTTTTTTATTCATAATGAAATAACTAATTTTGAAGTCTTCTAAAAAGTTAATTTTATATGATAAATAGTTCATTAATAAATCCACAAAGTATTGTTGTTGTTGGTGGCTCAAATACAATACAAAAGCCAGGCGGAAAAATTCTGAAAAATATTATTGACCACAACTACAAAGGTAAATTGTATGTAGTTAATCCAAAAGAAACTGAAGTACAAGGAATAAATTCTTACCCAAATGTACAAGATTTACCAGAACAGGTTGACTTAGCAATATTAGCTATACCAGCAAAATTATGTGTCGAAGCTGTTGAAATTTTAGTCCATCAGAAAGGAACACGTGCCTTTATAATTATATCTGCTGGTTTTAGCGAAGAAAGTCAAGAAGGAGCTAAATTAGAAAAACAAATTGTTAACACAATCAACTCTGTAAATGGTTGTTTAATAGGTCCTAATTGTATTGGAGTAATAAACACAAACTATACAGGAGCTTTTACAACCCCTATACCAAAACTCGAACCTTATGGATGCGATTTTATAAGTGGAAGCGGAGCAACAGCTGTTTTTATTATGGAATATGGCATGCCCAAAGGTTTAACTTTTTCTAGTATTTATTCAGTTGGAAACAGCGCTCAAATAGGTGTAGAAGAAGTACTCGAATTTTTAGATAATAGTTTTAATTCTGAAACAAGCTCTAAAGTAAAATTATTATATCTTGAAACAATCAAAAATCCTCAAAAACTGCTAAAACATGCAAGCTCTCTTATACAAAAAGGTTGTAAAATAGCGGCAATAAAGGCTGGAAGTTCAGAAGCAGGAAGTCGTGCAGCTTCTTCGCATACAGGAGCTATGGCAAGTCCCGACTTAGCAGTAGATGCTTTATTCAGAAAAGCGGGAATTATACGTTGTTATGGTCGAGAAGAACTTACTACCGCTGCATCTATTTTTATGCACAAGCCGCTTAAAGGCAAGCGAATAGCAATAATTACTCATGCTGGAGGACCAGCAGTTATGCTAACAGATGCTTTATCGCAAGGAGGTTTTGAAATACCACAAATTAAAGGAGAAAAAGCAGATGAACTTCTTACGCATTTGTTTCCTGGCTCGTCAGTCACTAATCCTATTGATTTTTTAGCAACAGGTACAGCCGAACAATTAGGTAAAATTATTGATTATTGCGAAAATTATTTCGATAATATTGATGCAATAGTTGTTATTTTTGGTAGTCCTGGGTTATTTCCTGTTTCTGACGCATACCATGTTTTACATAATAAAATGTTAACTTGCAAAAAACCTATTTATCCTATTTTACCATCAATTATAAATGCTTCTAACGAAATTAACGAATTTATTACGAACAATCATGTATATTTTCCAGATGAAGTTTTATTTGCACGAGCACTTACAAAAATAAATCAAACACCTTGCCCTAAACGCTCAAAAGAAAATCCATATATATTAAATAAAGAAAGATTGCATAGTATTGTTACAAATTATGAAAATGGTTATTTGAAACCTGTTGACGTAAAATCATTATTAGAAACAGCTGGAATTCCAGTTGTTGGCGAAGCTATAACAAAACATGTTATTGAAGCTGTTAAAGCAGCCAATAATTTTGGATATCCTGTTGTTATGAAAGTGGTAGGACCAATTCATAAAACTGACGTAGGAGGTGTAGTTTTAAACGTAAAAACACAAGAACAAGTTGTAAAAGAATTTGAAAGAATGATGAAAATCAAAGATGTTACAGGAATCTTGATTCAACCAATGATTAGCGGAACAGAGCTATTTATTGGTGCAAAACGTGAAGATTCGTTTGGACATATTATATTATTTGGTATGGGAGGTGTTTTAATTGAAATACTCAAGGATGTTCAATCTGCCTTAGTTCCTGTTAATAAAGAAGAAATCATAGAACTAATTCATCGTTTAAAAACTTATCCAATACTTAAAGGCTACAGAGGGATGAAAGGCGTTAACATAGAAATTTTTGCAGATATTATTTGCCGTGTATCAGCTCTTTTACATTCAGTGCCCGAAATTTATGAAATGGATATAAATCCTTTGCTAGGGAGAGAAAATCAGGTAATAGCTGTCGATGCAAGAATTAGAATAGAAAAACAACTTTAAATTGAAATTATATGAAGAAAAAAGATTTGATTTTCTTTTTAATTGCTTCTGTAATCATATTTCCTTATTTACCATTCAAATTTTTTAACTCTTTTCATTCATCAATTCTATACAACGAAGATTATTGGATTATTACTAGCTTTATTAAATTTGCTTTTTTAGCTACTCTTGGCGAAGTTATAGGTTTAAGAATTAGAACTGGTAATTATTACGAACAAGGATTTGGTTTGCTTTCGAGAATGTTTGTATGGGGAATTCTTGGATTAACTATAAAAATAGCTTTTGTAGTATTTGCTGCAGGTATTCCTACACTTGTTGAAAAACATTTTTGGGTTGCAGGTGCAAAAGAATCTATGCAATATAAAGATATTTTCGAAGCTCATGAACATGGTTTAGGAGCTGTTCGTTTGTTATCTGCCTTTCTTATTAGTACTATTATGAATTTAACATACGCACCTGTAATGATGACTTTTCATAAAATAACTGATACACACATTGCACAGCAAGGCGGTTCATTTATTAAATTTTTTAGCCCAATACCCATCAGAAAAATTTTTCCAAACATAAATTGGGATTTGCAATGGAATTTTATTTTCAAAAAAACTATTCCTTTATTTTGGATACCAATGCAAACAATAAATTTCATGATTGCTCCAGAATACAGAGTAGTAATTGCTGCATTTTTAGGAATAGTTTTAGGAATTTTATTATCGGTTGTTACACCAAAAAAATAATAACCTATGACTGTTAAAGAGTTAATACATGAGATAGAAAATTTATTTCCATTAGCCTATCAAGAACAATACGATAACAGTGGTAAGCAAATAATTTTTCCTCAAGACGAAATTAAATCAATTCTTTTAACATTAGACGTTAATGAATCTGTAGTAGATGAAGCTATTTCAAAACAATGCAATTTAATAATAAGCCATCACCCTATATTTTTCAAACCTTTACTAAACATTCAACATGGTCAACCAAACAGTAATATTATAATCAAAGCAATTAAAAACAACATTAGCATTTATTCTATTCATACAAATTTTGATAGCTCATGGGAAGGAACAAATAGAGTTCTTGCAGAATTGTTGAATTTGCAAAATATTTCTATTCTTGCTCCTGCTGAAAATAAACTTAAAAAATTAATAACATTTGTTCCTCATTCGCATATTGAACAAGTACGCAATGCACTATTTAGAGCAGGTGCCGGTCAAATTGGGAATTACGACTCTTGTAGCTACAATATTGAAGGGTACGGAACATTTCGCGGAAACGAAGCAACAAATCCATTTGTAGGAGACTATACATAATGAGCCAGAAGTTCGAATTGAGACTATTTTTCCCGTTCATTTAGAAAATCAAATTATTCAGTCATTGTTGACATCTCATCCATACGAAGAAGTTGCTTACGATATTTATCCACTAACAAATATATTCCCAAGAATTGGTATGGGAATGATAGGCTATCTTACCGATCCCATGTCGATAGAAGCTTTTGTGTGGTATGTAAAAGATAAGATTAACGCAAAAATTATTAAATACAACAATACAACAAAAAACATTATTCAAAAAGTAGCTATTTGCAGCGGAAGTGGCTCCTCACTTATAAATAAAGCTGTACAACAACAAGCAGATGCTTTTTTAACAAGCGATTTGACTTATCACTTTTTCAACGAAAGCACACAAAATATTCTTTTAATTGACGCTGGACATTATGAAACAGAAATTCATTTTATAAGAAAATTATATGATATAATTATTAAAAAAAACACTAACTTTGCAGTCCATTTATCCGAAAATAATGTAAATCCTGTAAATTATTATTAATTATGACAAAAAAAGAAAAAATAATAGTAGAAGCAGCCGAATTATCAGTAGAAAATAAATTGAAAGCTTTATACTCTCTTCAGCAAATTGATTCTCAAATAGATAATATTATAAA